>NZ_RBLN01000125.1:0-6027 GCF_003989405.1 Micrococcus sp. HSID17227
TCCCGGCGGTCGGGGCGCTGGCCGGCGCCGTCGGTCTTGCACCGGCGCTGACGGTGTTCCTGGGCCTGGCCGCCGTCGGGGCGGTGCTCGCCGCCCGGCTGCCCGCCGCCCCGTAGGAACCGCTCAGTCGTCGTCGACCTCGCCGGCGAGGGCCTGGGCCGCCAGGTGCTCCTCGGTCGCGGCCTCCCAGATCTCCTTGGCGGCGGAGCCGTTGAGCAGCACGAGAAGCACGCCCACGATGATGTCCGCCCAGCCCGACGCCGTCAGCACCGTGATCCCGGACAGGGCGATCAGCACGACGCCGGCCACGAGGTCGTTGCGCGCCGCGAGCCAGGCCGCCCGGGTGAGGGAGCCGCCGTCGACGCGGACGCGGGCCAGCAGGACCACGCACACGATGTTCACGAGGAGCGAGCCGACGGCCGCCCCCAGCAGCACGCCCGCGGCCGGCGGCTCGGGGTCGCCGATCTTCGTGGCCGCCATGACGAGCGCCGCCACGGCCGGCAGCACGATGATCCCGGCCATGACCTTGCCGATGACCGCCTGCCGGGCCGCCGTCCACCCGAGCGCCACGAAGATCAGCAGGTTGACGGCGAAGTCCTCGAAGAAGTCGACGGAGTCCGCCACGAGGGCCACCGAGCCGATCCCCACCGCCAGGATGATCTCGACCACCAGGTAGGCGCCGTTGAGCAGGGCCACCGCCAGGACGGTGCCCCGCAGGGTGCGGGTGCGCCGGCGGTCCGCTACGGCCGCCCGGTTCACGCGCCCGGCGCGTCGTCCACGAACACGTACGTGTCCACCAGCGTCCGCGCCGCGTTGCCGCCGATGAGCCCGTCCACGATCCGCTCCAGCGGGGCCATCGCCTCGTCCACCTCGATCTGCACGGGGTACTGGGCCACGAGCAGGGCGAGCAGGTCGGCCACGGCCTGCAGCGCGTCCTCCTCCCCCAGCTCCGGATCCCAGCCCACGAGCACATCGGCCGGCGCGTCCTGGCGCTCCGGGGTGTAGGACACCGCGAACGCGCGGATGCGCCCGCCCTCGGCCTTCGGCGCGTCGCGGAGCACGACGGCGCCCGCGGCCCCGGTGGCCGGGCCCAGCAGCAGCTGCTGGGCGGCCCCGACGCTCAGGGTCGACGGGTCCCACGCGTGCACGGCGTCATAGAACGCGGCGACCGCCTGCGTCAGCTCGACGGAGCCGGTCGAGGCCTCCTCGAGGACCACGCCGTCCGGGTGCTCCTCCCCGCGCACATCCGGCAGGCCGATGGCCCCCGGGGCGATCGCGACGCGGCGGGAGCGCTGCACGGGGGTGAAGCCCTGGGCCACGAGGAACGCCTCGGTGCCGGCGGCCAGTGCGGCGGTCTGGGACCGCACGGCCTCCGTGTCCACGGGCGGGCGGCCCGTCGCACCGTCGGCCTCGGTCTGCGGGTCGGCGCCGGCCACTCCGGGCACCAGGGCGTCCTTGGCGAACCGAGCCTTCAGAGCCGTCGTCGGGATGGCGCCGGCGGCGTGCGCCTCCGCGGCGAGCCCCCGCAGGGCCGCCACGAGCGCCCGGCCGATGCCCCGGCGCCGCTCGGCAGCCGCGGTCTCGACGTACAGCCACAGCCGCCGCGGGTGCACGGCCGAGGCATAGACGACGCCGGCCGCCACCGGCACGCCGGCGGCCTCGGCCACGAGCGCGCGGCGCCAGGGCCGTTCCGCGTCCTCGGCGAGCATCGCCCGGTCCTGGTGCTGCTGCGCGTTGGCCGGGTCACCCCACACCTCGAGCAGGGCCAGGTCGTCCCCGGGCCGCCAGGGACGCAGCACGATCTCCCCGCCGGCGACCGCGGCGGAGTCGAACAGCGCGCCGCCGTCGTCGTGTCCCGCGGCCCCGGCCGCTCCCGTCACGTCCCCGCTCACTTGACCAGGCGCTCCAGCAGGTAGGACTTCACCTGGGACAGCGCCACGCGCTCCTGGGCCATGGTGTCCCGCTCGCGGATGGTCACGGCCTGGTCCTCGAGGGTGTCGAAGTCGACGGTGATGCAGAACGGGGTGCCGATCTCGTCCTGGCGGCGGTAGCGACGGCCGATCGCGCCGGAGTCGTCCGTCTCGATGTTCCACAGGCCGCGCAGCTCCGCCGCGAGGGACTGGGTGGCCGGCTGCAGCTCGGGCTTCTTCGACAGCGGGAGCACGGCGGCCTTGACCGGGGCCAGGCGCGGGTCCAGCTTGAGCACGGTGCGCACGTCCACGCCGCCCTTGGCGTTCGGGGCCTCGTCCTCGGCGTAGGCGTCCACGAGGAACGCCATCATGGCGCGGGTCAGGCCGAAGGACGGCTCGATCACGTACGGGGTGTAGTGCTCGTTGTTGGCCTGGTCGAAGTACTGCATCTTCGTGCCGGAGTGCGTCGTGTGCTGGCCCAGGTCGTAGTCGGTGCGGTTCGCGATGCCCATCAGCTCGCCCCAGCCGTCGCCGCCGGTGAAGCCGAAGTCGTACTCGAGGTCGATGGTGCCGTCCGAATAGTGCGCACGGTCCTCCGCGGGCACGTCGAGGCGGCGCAGGTGCGCGGGGTCGATGCCGAGGTCGATGAACCAGTCCCAGCAGTCCTCGACCCAGCGGTCGAAGTGCTGCTTCGCCTCGGCCGGCGGCACGAAGTACTCGATCTCCATCTGCTCGAACTCGCGGGTGCGGAAGATGAAGTTGCCCGGGGTGATCTCGTTGCGGAACGCCTTGCCGATCTGGCCGATGCCGAACGGCGGCTTCTTCCGGGCCGCGCCCAGCACGTTGAGGAAGTTCACGAAGATGCCCTGCGCCGTCTCCGGGCGCATGTAGTGCAGGCCCTCCTCGTTGTCCACGGGGCCGAGGTAGGTCTTGACCAGGCCCGAGAACAGCTGCGGCTCGGTCCAGGCGCCCTGGGTTCCGCAGTCCGGGCACACGATCTCGGTCATGCCCTCGGCCGGCCGGCCCTTCTTGGCCTCGAACGCCTCGAGCAGGTGGTCCTGGCGGTGGCGCCTGTGGCACTGGGTGCACTCCACGAGCGGGTCGGTGAAGGTCTCGACGTGGCCGGAGGCCTCCCACACCGCGCGCGGCAGGATGATGGAGGAGTCCAGGCCCACCATGTCCTCACGGGAGCGCACGAAGGTCTTCCACCATTCCGCCTTGATGTTCTCCTTCAGCTCCACGCCCAGGGGCCCGTAGTCCCACGCGGAGCGCGAACCGCCGTAGATCTCACCGGCCTGGAACACGAAGCCTCGGCGCTTGGCGAGGTTGATGACGTTGTCCAGCGGGGACTTGGCAGCCATGGGGGCATCACTTCCGTACTCATCGGCGGGGCGGGAGGGGATCACGACGACGACGGCACCCGGCCGCCTCCGACGCGGCGGGCCCGTTCCGGCGCGGCGCGCCGGTCGATCCCGTCCAGCCTACCGGCCATGATGGACACCATGACCGAGACGAACGCACCCGACGCCCAGCCCCTGCCCATCCGTGACGAGTCCATCCGCCTCGGCCAGGCGCTCAAGCTCGCCTCCCTCGTGGAGGACGGGGCCATGGCCCGCGACGTCGTCACCGACGGGCTCGTCACCGTCAACGGCGCGGTGGAGACGCGCCGCGGCGCCCAGCTGCACGACGGGGACGTCGTGGAGTTCGCCGGCGAGGCGTTCGTCGTCCAGGCCGGGCAGGCCTGAGCCGACGCCCCGTCGGGCGGCCGCGGCGCCGTCGTCGTGCGGGTCCGGTGCGTCAGCCGCGGGGCGGCACCATGTGGGCGAGGTACTCCTTCACGTGGCCCAGCTCCTGCTCGTTGATCGCGTGGCCGAGCCCGGCATAGACGATCTTCATGAGGTCCACGTGGGCGTTCAGCCAGGCATGGGTCTCCTCGACCCGGGGCTCGGAGATGATCGGGTCCTCCTGGCCGCGGCCCCAGAAGACCTTCGGTCGGACGCGGGCGACGTCGTCGTCGCGGGTGAACAGCTCGCGCAGCCGCGGCTCGGTGAGCTCCGGGTCCACCACGAAGCCGGACAGCGCCACGGTGCACGCGTAGGCCTCCGGGTCCAGGCGCAGCAGCGACGTGGCCATGGCCATGCCCTGTGAGAAGCCGAGCAGGGAGACGGTGCGGAAGTCCCCGCGCACGGCCCGCACCCAGGCGTGCAGGGCCTTGACGGCCTCGCGGACCGGCTCGGCGGTGGAGCCCAGCTCCCCCGTGACCGGGTCCTGGGAGAGCGGGAACCAGGCGTGGGAGCCCGGCTGCAGGGGCAGGGGCGCGCGCACGGCGGCCACCGTGACGTGCTCGGGCAGGTGCGGGACGAGGCCGAACAGGTCGTCCTCGTTCGCGCCGTAGCCGTGCAGGACGATCAGCAGGTCCTCGGTGCGCTCGCCCTCGGGGCGGGACCAGCGGACGACGGGCTCGACGGCGGGGGTGGGGTTCGCGTTCACGTCCGCCAGCCTAGCGAGCGGCGCGGTCGGCCCCTCCCGGAGGTTGACCCCTCCCGCGCGACGCGGGCAGAATCCTACCCGTGGGTAACCCATCCTCCTCTCAGCCTCCGCACGCCTCCGACGCGACCCCGGTCGACGACCCCGCCGCCCATCCCTGGCGCCGCTACGTCGCCATCGGGGACTCGTTCTCCGAGGGCATCGGCGACCCGGACCCGGACCGTCCCGGCTACCACCGCGGCTGGGCCGACCGCCTGGCCGAGGAGCTCTCCCGCCTGACGCCGCCCGGCGAGGACCTGGCCTACGCCAACCTGGCGGTCCGCGGGAAGCTGCTGGACCAGATCGCCGAGGACCAGGTGGAGCCGGCGCTCGCCCTGCGGCCGGACCTCATCAGCGTGTGTGCGGGCGGCAACGACATCCTGCGCGGCGCGGACCCGGACGAGATCGCGGTCCGGCTGGACGCCGTCGTCGAACGCCTGGCCTCCGACGGCGCCACCGTGCTGCTGTTCAACGCGACCGACGTGAAGGGCACGCCCGTCATCGGCCGCATCCGCGGCACCGTGGCGATCTACAACGAGAACGTGCGCACCATCGCCCTGCGGCACGACGCGCTGGTGCCGGACATGTGGTCGCTCAAGGACCTCGCCCGGCGGGAGATGTGGGCCGAGGACCGCCTGCACTTCTCCGCGCTCGGCCACCACACGATCGCCGCGATGGTGCTGGACACCCTCGGCGTGGAGCACGGCCTCGAGCACCTGCGCCTGGCCCCGCCGGCGCCGCGCGCGTGGCGCGCGGCCCGCGCGTCGGACGCCGCATGGGTGCGCACGCACCTGGCGCCGTGGGTGGTCCGCCGCCTCCGCGGCGTCTCCTCGGGCGACGGCGTCACGGCCAAGCGCCCCGTCCCCGAGCCGCTCTTCGGCGCGCCGATGCCGCAGGGCTCGGACCACACCGAGCCGCTGGACATCGTCGAGCCCTGAGCCCGGCCGGCGGGGACCGGTGGCCGTTTCTCGAACGACAGTGCCGCGACACGCCGCCGTTTCCCGAACGAAAGTTCAGAGGGCGAGGGTGCGCTTCAGCGTGTCGGCCACCTGGCCGTATTCGGTGAGGAAGCCGTCGTGGCCGATGGGCGAGGCGATCGTGTGCACCGGCGGCCGCGCGGGCAGCGCCGCCGCGAGCGCCTCGGACTCGGCCGGCAGGTAGAGCCGGTCCGAGTCGACGGCGGCCACGAACGCCCGGCCCCGGTAGTCCGCGAGCGCCGCCGCCACGCCGCCGCGCCCGCGCCCGACATCGTGGCCCATGAGGGCCTCGGTGACCACGAGGTAGGAGTTCGCGTCGAACCGGTCGGCGAGCTTGGCCGCCTGGTGGTCCAGGTAGGACTCCACGGCGTAGCGCCCGCGCCCGCCCGGCACCCCGACGACGGCGCCGAACGGGTCCTCGACGCCCTGCGGTTCCCGGCCGAACCGCTGGCCGAGCTCGCCCGCCGTGCGGTAGGTGGTGTGGGCGATGCGCCGGGCGATGCCCAGGCCGGCCACGGGGCCGGGGCCGGGGTAGTAGTCGCCGCCCTGGAAGTCCGGGTCGAGGCGGATGGCCGCGGTCTGCGCCTGGCCCCACGCGATCTGGTCGGCGACTA
>NZ_RBLN01000012.1:0-23799 GCF_003989405.1 Micrococcus sp. HSID17227
CGCCGGGACCTGGCGCGCGACCCGCACTTCCAGGCGCGCTTCCGCAAGGAGGCACGCTCGGCGGCCTCCCTGAACCACCCCTCGATCGTCTCCGTGTACGACACGGGCGAGGTCTCCCTCGAGGACGCCGTGCTGGCGGCCCGCCCGCCGACGAGCTCCTTCGAGGCGCCGCGCGGTGCGGAGGAGCGGGCGCGGCTGCGCGCGGAGCAGGCCGATGCGGTGCTGGAGGAGGTCGGACGCTACAACCCGGACGCGGTGGTGTGCGTGGGTGTCCCGTTCGGCCACACTCGGCCGCAGTGGGTGCTGCCGCATGGCGGCGTGATGACCGTGGACGGAGCGGAGCGGCGCGTGTGGGCGGGGTATTCGTGAGGTCAGGGGACGAGAGTCGCATCTCCAAATGACTGCTCGACCAGGGAACGGAGATCGTGCGCCACGCCGAGCACCAGCGCCGGGTCTGACCTGTAGAGCTGCACCAGGGCGAGGTCCTGAACTGCTCCCTGCTTGAGACCGTGCTCTCCGCCGGAGTAGTGCCAGATGAGGTTGGACACCTTCATCTTGACGGAGTTCGGATTCCGAAAGTTGCCCGGCAGAGTAATTCCTGGATGGAAGGGACCCTGAGCGAGCAGACGAGACAGGCCGACGACTGCGGGTGTCCCCTCACTCGGGTTGGTCCACTCCAGGTGATGAGCAAGTCCGAGAGCGAGCAGAGTCTCACCTGCGGTCCAGGGCAGTGTGGCCATCGTCCTCGTCCTTCCGAAGGCTTCATGAGTTCCGGTCATCCGGCTGACACGCGATGTCCTCGTGGAAGAGGCCCAGCGGGCGCCGAGTGTGAACACGGTGCCCTCCAGGCCGCCGAGACGGCAGAATCGCGCTAAGCTGCAGTATGCCGCGCGCTTCCCACGCAGGTCTGCGGCGACGAGTGATAGAGGGTGCATGGAAACGTTCAGGATGGGAGAGTTCTTCTCCGGGCCCGGTGGCATGGCTCTCGGTGCGCATCAGGCGGTCGAGGCCGACTCGGAGCTGCAGGAGAGGATGTCCCTGCGGCACGCTTGGGCCGTCGACATCGACGAGTCGTCCTGTCTTACGTACCGGCGCAACATTCCCCGAGCAACGCTCAAGTCGGTCAAGGTCGGCGATGCTCGAGTCGCCGCCGAGAACATCGACTCCTTCGGCGACATCGACGGCTTCGCCTTCGGTTTCCCCTGCAATGACTTCAGTCTTGTCGGTGAGCACAAGGGACTTGAGGGTAGCTTCGGAGGGCTCTACAAGACCGGCGTTCGGGTCCTGGAGCGGAAGCGACCGAAGTGGTTTGTAGCGGAGAACGTCGGAGGCATTCGCAGTGCCAACGGCGGTCGGGCCTTCCAGGTGATCTTGGAAGAGTTGCGCGACGCGGGCTATCGAATCACCCCTCACCTCTACCGGTTCGAGCAGTATGGGGTTCCCCAGGCGCGGCATCGCGTTCTCGTCGTGGGGGTTCGCGATGACCTCGACGTCGAGTACGGAGTTCCAGCCCCGACTCATGGGCCCGGGACGGGACAGCCCTTCGCTACGTCCGGTGAGGCTGTCGCTGCGCCGATCCCCGCGTCCGTCACCAATAACGAGCGCACCCGTCAGTCGAAACAGGTGGTCGAGCGACTGAAGCTCATCGACCCGGGTGAGAATGCATTTAATGCCAAGCGCATGACCGGCGAGGCCCGTCTCAATGTCCGGGGTGCTACCATCAGCCAGATCTATCGGCGCCTCGACCCGGCCAAGCCGTCCTACACCGTCACGGGATCCGGTGGCGGAGGCACTCATGTCTACCACTGGGACGAGCCGCGAGCCCTCACCAATCGTGAGCGGGCGCGTCTCCAGACGTTCCCGGACACGTTCCACTTCGAGGGCCGCCGAGACTCCATTCGGAAGCAGATCGGCATGGCAGTTCCGCCGCTCGGAGCGCGCGCCGTTTTCCAGGCGCTGTTCCGATCCTTCCAAGGACTCCCCTATGAGAAGATCGCACCTAGCCTCAGAGTGGAGGCCGCCGACGCTCGCCAGCGTCGTCTGATTTGACCGCTCTGAGTCAACCGCTTCGGGCGAGAAGAGTGGAGTGTCGTGGTCGCGGAACTGGCAATGCAGAAGATGTTCATCGAACAGCTGCTCGACAAGAAGCTCGTAGATGGGCTTTCGCCCCAGAAGGCGGTTCCCCTGCTCCGCGAGGACCTTCCGCCGGAGATGCACCCAACCCTCGACGAGATCGTTGAGGAGCGTCAGCACAGGAGTGCGGAGTGGGCAGAGACTGTGCGCGTGGTGGAGGGCGGCGGATCCACTGCCGAGTTGGATCCGGGCCGCAACTGGTATTACCCGCCCAAGGGTGGCGGCCTGCGGTGGACCCGCCTCAAGGCGCAGATGGCGGGCGGTGGACTCGCCGATGCCGTGGACTCCATCGACCGCTCCACCAATGCCACGGTGAAGGAGCTGGCACAGCCCTTCACGAACGAGCGTCGTCGCGGCATCGTCATCGGCAACGTCCAGTCTGGCAAGACGGCGAACTACGCGGCGCTCGCGGCGAAGGCACTGGATGCCGGATACAGGTTTGTCCTCGTCCTGTCAGGCATCCACAACAATCTTCGGACGCAGACGCAGGAACGCCTCAACCGGGACCTCGGAGTGGAAGCGCACAGCGATGAGTGGGGAACGCTGACGACGCCCCTTCATGATCTGGATCTGGCCGAGGTGAAGAATGCCCGCTTCTCCGTCAGCGGCCTCTCCGGCAAGCGGAAGATGATGGCGGTCATGAAGAAGAACTCGTCGAGGCTGGACCACCTCCTGGAGTTCTTCGATCAGCTCGATGAGCGCACGCTAAGGGACACGCCGATCCTGATCATCGATGACGAGTCGGATCAGGCGACGCCGGACAGCTCGCGCGCCAAGAAGGACGTTGAGACTGACCCGACGGTCATCAACAAGAAGATGCGCCAGGTGTGGGCCAAGGTGAAGAACGGCACCTATGTGGGCTACACAGCGACCCCCTTCGCCAATGTCTTCATGGATCCCAAACCTCACGGTGTCGAAGGGCTCGAGAGTCTGTACCCGCGGGACTTCATCCATGTGATGCCCACTCCGAAGAACTACTTCGGGGCTGAACGTCTCTTCGGTATCGACGAGGGCATGATCGACACAGAGGGAGCGGCAGGGCTTGATGTCGTTCGGCGCATCCCGGTGGATGAGCTCCCCATGCTGGCTCCCGCCAAGAGCGCTGAGGCGGACACCTTCGTTCCGGAAGTGACTGAGTCGCTAAAGGACGCGGTCAAGTGGTTCGTCGTTGCGAGTGCGATCCGCCGACTTCGGGGGCAGACCGGGAAGCACTCGTCGATGCTGATCCACACGACTCATCGCACGAAGCCGCACCAGGCCATGCGAGATCAGCTACTCGCTTTCCTCGAGCCTCTGAAGAAGGACGCTCGGAACGGGGACGTCTCGGCGTTCCAGAAGATCTTCGACAATGAGGAAGGCCGTGTGGCCAGCCTCTACACCGGTTCGGCCGACGCTCCGACGTGGCCTGTGCTGCAGCATGAGATCGTCAATGTCCTTCGCGTCCTCGAAGTGGTCGTTGACAATGGCGAAGAAGATCCGGAGGACCGCATCGTGTACAACGATGATCGTCCTCGCACCGCCATCGTCATCGGTGGCGGCACTCTCTCGCGGGGACTGACCCTGGAGGGCCTGTTCGTCTCCTACTTCACCAGGACGTCCAACGCGTACGACACGCTTCTGCAGATGGGACGCTGGTTCGGCTATCGGCCCGGTTACGAGGACCTCCAACGCATTTGGCTGGCAGAGGGTCTCGAGACGGACTACCAGTTCCTGGCAGCCGTCGAGTCTGAGATGCGTTCGGAGATTCGACGGTTGGCGAGTGAAGGGCTCACGCCCGACGACATCGGTGTCAAGATCCGCCGTCATCCCGGTCGACTGCAGATCACGAGCGCCACGAAGATGCCCCTGGCGGAGCAGGTCGAGTTCACATTCCAGGGGTACAGGACCCAGACCGCAATCTTCGACTTCTCCGACCCGGCAGTGCAGGAGGCCAACACCGCAACCGTTGTGACCCTGCTTCGGTCCTTGGAGGGCTACCGGGTCAAGACTGGGGGTCTGGCTGCCAGCTCCCACCTATACAAGGACGTGCCGTTCGCCTCCATCAAGGCGTTCTTCGAGGCTTTCTCTGTGCACGAGCGCTATCGCGAGACCCATCGTGAAGCCCTCAAATGGGTTGATGCGAAGCTTCCAGATCTCCCCTGGAGAGTCGTCCTGGCCGGGGGTAGCAGGGGGCCCGTGTTCCAGGGTGAGGAGTTCGTCGTCCCGTCGGTCAACCGCGCGCCCCTCCGCGCCGTGGAGGACCAGTCGATCAATATCCGCGCGCTCATGAGGGGTGGAGACCGGGTCGCAGACCTGGTGCTCGAGGGCAGCGAGGAGGCCGGCGGGCTGAAGACTGACATTGCCCGCATGGCACTGCGGCTGAAGCCCGCGGATGAGGGTGGCGCGGGCGGGCAGGGGGTCCTGGTGCTCTACCCCATCGCGCTCGACTCCACACCGCAGAATCAGCGAGAGGCGGCAGAGAGCGGCCGCACTTCCATGCGGGATGTCCTTTCCGGCCTGGGTCTCGGCCACCTGGCGGACTCGGGCACGCCCCTCATGGGGTATGGCGTTGTCATGCCGTCAGACATCGCGGGCAAGCTTGAAGCGGACGGCGACTTCATGTCTCTCGTCATCGCCCGTTCGAACGTGGAGGACGACGATGGTGAATGAGATTCGCGAGGCATTCCGCGTTGCGGCCGGACGCACGGGGCGACTGTCGGGCACTGCGGTCCATGTTCACGAGCTTCCAGGGCGTCCTGCCGCAGGCAGAGTGTGGTTGGGGCAGGACGCGGCTGACCAGCTAGTCGCGTTCATCGAGTACGACGGCAGCCGCATGCAGTCGTTCGACGTCAGTCAGATCATCACGGTCTCGGCGGAGCAGATCCTGAACGAGACCGACGATGAGGTCAGAGCCGTCCAGATCAGGTGCCTCGACGCGAAGCTGGACGAGGTCTTCTTCACTTTCCTGGCTGATGTGATCGCTGAAATGGACCGCGGCAACGGCGTGATTCAGGCGGTCCGAGGCACCGCGGACGACTGGCGAAGCCTGCTGGCCGTGGCTCGACGTGGCATGGGGGAGCAACAGCTCGCGGGCCTCTTCGGCGAAGTCACGATCCTGAACCGCGCGACTGGAGTGCTGGGCCCTGCCGCATTGGGACTCTGGACAGGCCCGGACCGCAACCGCCACGACTTCGTCGGGCCCGAGGCCGCGATCGAGGTGAAGACCTCCTCGCTCCAGAACCGTCAGTCCGTCTCCATCCATGGGCTCCGGCAACTCGAGCCGTCCGAAGGGGCGACGTTGACGCTGGCCGTGGTGGAGGCAGAGGCGCATCCGCAGGGGAGGACGGTCGCGGACCTCGCGTCGGACGCGGTGGCCATGGGAGTCGATCCCACAGAGCTGCGGGACAAGCTCGCAGCCTCCGGTTTTGTCGCGGGGATGCCCGGGTCCGACGTCAAGTTCAAGGTGGTCGGTGTGCGGTACTGGGAGATCGAGGCCGACACCCCCGTGTTGCGACGATCGCTCCTGGGGGACTCCGTCGTCAACGCCATCTCGGACCTTCGCTACTCGCTGCAGCTCAGTGCGCTCGGTCCCCACAGCGCGAACGAGTTCGACTTCAGCCGCCTTGCACCAGTTGGGATGGTCTCTGCGTGACTGCGGTGCTCTCTCGCTATTCGAAGCCCCGAGGCGCTGGCGACCAGACGAGCGGCGGGCGAGGGAAACTGCTCCGCGCCCATGGCTCGCTGACACGTGCGCAGATCCTTGTCCGAGAGACTCTGCAGAACTCCTGGGATGCGGCACGCGCGGGCCGGCGTCCGAGCTATGAGGCCCGCGTCCGCCGACTGGACTGCGACGCCAGGGCGGCCCTCGCCGAGAACGTCTTCACAGGCCTCGGTCCGGAACTGGATGCGCTCGCCGAGAGTCTCTCCGCCCCTGAACTCCACGTCATCGAGATCAACGACCGCGGCACGACGGGGCTGAACGGGCCGATCAGCCCGGACCGAGCTGTGGAGAAGGGAGAGCCGAACAACTTCAACGCCTTCGTCTTCGACATCGGCTCCAGCAAGCCGCTCGGCAGCTCTGGCGGAACCTTCGGATTCGGCAAGAACTCCACCTTCGAAGTCTCGGCACCCCATGCTGTCGTGTATTGGACGCGATGCGACCGCGGGGACGGTGTCCTCGAAGACCGCCTGATCGCGTCTGCCCTGCACGACCCTTATGACGAGGATGGCCTGCGGTTCACCGGGGCGCACTGGTGGGGTGACACTGCCTCGGGGGACGTCCTTCCAGTGGTTGGCCAGCGCGCTGCTGACCTGGCACAGGTGCTCTTCCAGCGTCACTTCGATGACGGTGACTGCGGCACCTCGATCCTCGTCATCGAC
Organism: Micrococcus sp. HSID17227; assembly: GCF_003989405.1. Lineage (NCBI taxonomy): Bacteria > Bacillati > Actinomycetota > Actinomycetes > Micrococcales > Micrococcaceae > Micrococcus > Micrococcus sp. HSID17227. The sequence goes on from NZ_RBLN01000012.1 coordinate 6,493, forward strand.
CCGATGGTCACCATCCCCGACGCCGAGGGGATCGGGCAGCGCACCGCCGTCAGAGACTCAGACGCTGCCCACGAGCTGTGCTCTCAGCTGGTCGAGACCCTTCTCACCAGCGCCTGGCCCAAGTTCGTCGCGGACGACAGCGGTCAGACGCCGATGGACATCACGTTGAAGTTGTACGACAAGACGGTCGACGTCGCGGACAAGGCGGCCGCTCTCTTCCGCGTGCATAGCCATGGACTGGCCCGAATCCGTCGCGCGCAGGCAGGCATCGACGAGGGGGAGATCCTGGTGCGCCCCGGGGAGATCGTCGAGAGCGACCTGCAGGCGATCAGTCTGCGCCCCTCCTACACAGACGAGACTCCCCGAGAGAGCTACTTCGGAGACCGTGCCGACACGGTCTCAGGCCACGTGTTCCTGGCGAAGGCCCTGCGCATCCCCCCCGCGCCAGGCCTTTTGGACAGCTGGCGTGTCGACGCGGCCTGCTTCATGCGCTCCAGCGCAGAGCTCGTCGTGATGTATGAGCCGATGGCCGACGAGAACGACGGGACCTTCATGTGGGTGGCGGTCTTCAAGCCGACGCCGGAGTGTGACCGCCACTTCGCCGCGGCCGAGCCGGCCACGCATGACGACTGGAACAAGAACGCGCCGGACAGTCTCGCCTCAGCTTATGTGGTCGACAAGACCCTCGGCCATGTTCGTCAGCGCATGAAGAAGTTCATGCTCGGTGACCGAGTCAAGTCCATCACAGAGGAGCGGTCGACTCGTCAGCTCGCCAAGTCGCTCAATGGATTCGTTCCCGTGGGCGGGCCTCCGACGACAGGCGGCAACACGGGGGGCAACATCCGTGCAGGTGGCGGGGGCGGTCGCTCCCACGCAGTCGCCGCGGCCGGTGAAGTCACGATCGTCAGCACGGTCCAGGATGCCCGCGGGACCTGGCACCTGACATTCCGGGCGCCCGAGCCTACAGGCGAGCGATGTCGTCTTCGCGCCTCGGTGCGGGCGGCCACCGCGGAGGGGGCGTTCGGTCTCACGGACGACGAGGTGGAGCTCTCCTGGGACGTGGGCACTGCCACCGAGAACGGGAGCTCAGTCGTTGTTCGCGGCGGTATTGAGGGCGTCCTGCACGTCGAAATGGACATCGAGGCGACGATCATGGTCGACATCGATGTGGAGGAGGTGGTCTGATGGCGGTTGTCCTGCATCGGTTTCCCATGGTCGACGACAGCACCGTCCTGTGGCACCCGTGGGGGGCAGAGGTCGACGATGTTTACAGGCAGCCCGCGGAAGTCGCGGATTGCTGGGACTCGAATTCGCGACTGCGGTTCTTCGTGGGTGTCTCAGTGGAGGCGGACGCGGTCCGGGCCATCGCCGGCACGGCCCCCGCTGAGCTCATGGTCACTGCCACGTGCCATGCCACGTCTACGACGCGCACGTCGCGCGCTCCTCTCCAGGAGAACGGGCCGAGCCTGAGCGCACGGACGATGGTGGAGCTTATCGGCAACGTGCTTGCGGAGAGACTGGACCTCTCAGCCGCTCTCATCGCCCCCTCCGGGGATCATTCCTGGCTTGCGACGCGGATCATCTCGCAGGGGCCATTCGAGCGGGTCCCGCTGCAGCAGGACGCGAACGTGTTCCCCATCAGCGCGGTCTCTTTCAGAGACCAGCAGTGGCGCGAGGCCCCCTGGCGCTTCGACATCTTCGCCACCGATCTGGCCGATGCGTTCAGTACGGGCCTGAGACTCTTCTTGAATCTCGACCTGCCGCTGGCGGCAGCGTTGCTCGACGACACGGCGTCGCAGGCGACCAGGGGACTCCTGGACATGGTCATCGCGCGGCAGCTGATCGCCACGGCCAGCGGCCTGGCTGAGGGCACCGCTGAGGACGTTGACGCCGTGGCGGCCGAGAACCCAGACTCCATCGCGGCGGCGGCTGCGAACGTGGCCACGAAGTACTTTCACACCTCACTGAAGGAGGCCACTCGTTCGTACCGGGACCAGCCTGAGAGGTTCGAGTATCTCCTCGCCGCTGAGACGTCGTTGTTGAGGAGTGAAGCATGACAGGACACCTGCTCGAGCCGAGGCTCGCCTCGAGTGATGCCGGGCAGCTGCGAGAGGCGTTCATCGACTCGAACCGTCCATCTGCATTCCGTCCTGAGCTCCTGAGCGAAATGCTCGCGCGGCCCCGGGTGTTCCCCCCGACTGGTGGAGCACAGGCAGACGAGGCTGACCTCCTGGATCTCCGAGAGAGGTGCCTTGAAGCCGATGGAGTGGCGCGGACCTCGGATGACCCGGTGGCTACGTGGGACCTCGAGATGGGACGCGTCCTGTCCGACTACGCGCAAGGGCGAGCGGGCGAGTTCGGCTCGCCGGAGGTCTGGGACTTCCTCACGCTGGTGCTCGTGCCGGACGTCGTGGCCTTCCGCCTCGACCCGGGTCCCTCGGCAGGCAAGGGGCCTAGCCGTTCAAGCCTCACTGCCCGTCTGACGGGCGGCAACCGTCGCCACGTGCTCCAGCGCCTGTGGCGCCGGTGGCACGTCCTGGGACCGGACCTGGTCCTGAGCAGAGCGCTGCTCGAGGACGACTACGTCGCGCTCCTCGAGCGCGGTGTGACATCGGATCGGCCGGCCTTGGCGCGAGCCGTGGGAGAGCACATCGCCAGTCTGGAGATATCATCCGGAGAGAGGCGCGAATACACACGCCTGTTCATGCGACGTCTTGTGGTCGCCTCCGGATTCATCGTGGTCCCGGCAGAGGCAGGCGGTCAGGTCGCGGCCATCGTCGACCACCTGCACTCGGAGACGATGGCGCGCATGGCGATGGATCCCGATGCAGGCTCCCGCCCGGGGGCATCGCAGTCGACCGTCGACCTGGCGCCTGCCGAGGAGCAGGGAGACGGCCGCCGTCGCAGGGGAGGGCTGTTGCGGCGGCTGCTCAACGGGGCATGACCGCGCAGGAGCCTGTCTCGTCGAAGAGCCAGTCCTGGGCCTCCTCCACCGGGGCCCGAGCGACCATGTTGGGAAATCGCTCCCGGGACACCAAGCCCGAGCTCCTCGCCCGCCGGCTCGTCCATGCGGCCGGGCTCCGCTATCGGGTCAGTGCGAGGCCCGAGAATGACCTCCGTCGCACTGCCGACCTCCTCTTCCGCCCCGCCCGGGTGGCGGTCTTCATCGACGGTTGCTTCTGGCACGGGTGTCCCGTGCACTACATCCGGCCGAAGGCCCACGACGGCTACTGGTCGGACAAGGTCGCCACCAATCGCTCTCGTGACGCGGAGACCACCCGAGTACTGACCGAGCGAGGATGGCTCGTCCTCCGCTTCTGGGAGCACGAGGACCCGGCCGTCGTCGCGGCGCGCGTTGTCGCCGTCGTCAACGAACGGAGGCCCCGGCGAGCCACCGGGGCCTCCTGAGCGGGCCGCGGCCCACGCGCGGCCCGCTCTCACTTCTCGAACGAAAACGCCCCGGGGCCGCCCGTTTCGTCAACGGAAGCGACCGCCGAACCGCCCTGCGTCACCGCTTCCGGTACAGCCCCTTCTTCTGGAACACCGGGTCGCTCGTCACGAGCATCCCCAGGGACCGGAAGATGCCCTCGTCCACGGAGCCGAGGATCGTCGTCGTGTGCACGTCGCAGCCCTCGAGGCTCGCCAGCTGCTCGACGGCCGCCTTCGCGTTCTGGTCGGTCGCCGCGGACACGGACAGCGCGATCAGCACCTCGTCCGTGTGCAGCCGCGGGTTCTTGGAGCCCAGGTGCACGGTCTTGAGCGTCTGGATCGGCTCGATCGAGGCGGGGGAGAGCAGGTGCACGTCGTCCTCGATGCCGGCCAGCACCTTGAGGGCGTTGAGCAGTACCGCGGCGGAGCAGCCCAGCAGCTCCGAGGTCTTGCCGGTCACCAGGGTGCCGTCCGCCAGCTGCACGGCCGCGCCGGGCTCGCCGGTGCGCTCGGCCACCAGCTGCGCGGCACCCACCACCGGGCGGTCCTCCGAGCTCAGACCGAGCTTGGACATCACCAGGGCCACGCGCTCGGACTCGGTGTCGTCCGCGCCCTCCAGGGCCTCGTTGACCTGGGCCTTGTAGTAGCGCCGGATGATCTCCTGCTTCGCGGCCTCCTGGCACACCTCGTCGTCCACGATCGCCGCGCCGGCCATGTTCACGCCCATGTCCGTGGGGGACTTGTAGGGGGTGGTGCCCGTGACCTTCTCCAGCAGCGCGGACAGCAGCGGGAACACCTCGACGTCGCGGTTGTAGCTGGTCACCCGCTCGCCGTACTCGGCCAGGTGGAACGGGTCGATCAGGTTGATGTCGTCCAGGTCCACGGTGGCGGCCTCGTAGGCGGCGTTCACCGGGTGCTCGAGCGGCAGGTTCCAGATGGGGAACGTCTCGAACTTCGCGTAGCCGGCCGGGATGCCCCGCTGCCGGTCGTTGTACACCTGGCTCAGGCACGTCGCCAGCTTGCCGGAGCCCGGGCCGGGGGCCGTCACGACGACGAGGTCCCGCGTGGTCTCGGACCACTCGTTCGCGCCGAAGCCCTGCTCCGAGACGATCGTGGACATGGCGTGCGGGTAGCCGGGGATCACGCGGTGGCGGGCCACCTTCAGGCCGAGGCGCTCGAGCTTCTCGAGGAACGCCAGCGCGCGGTGGTTGGCGTCCTCCAGCTGCGTGACCACCACGTGCTCCACCAGGAACCCGCGCTCCCGGAACACGTCCACGAGGCGCAGGACGTCGTCCTCGTACGTGATGCCCAGATCCGCGCGGACCTTGTTCCGCTCGAGGTCCTTGGCGTTGAAGCACACCAGGATCTCGGTCTCGTCCTTGATGCGGTCCAGCATCGCGATCTTGTTGTCCGGGGTGAAGCCGGGCAGGACGCGGGAGGCATGCAGGTCGTCGAAGAGCTTGCCGCCCATCTCCAGGTACAGCTTCCCGCCGATCTGGCGGCGGCGTTCCTGGATGTGCTGGGACTGGAGCTCGATGTACTTCGCGCGGTCGAATCCGACGCGGTGGAGGGGGCCGGAGGCCGCGGCCTCCGTGGTCGTGCTGGCGGGGCGGGCGGTCTCATGCGTGCCGGTCATGGACTCTCAGCATAGACCCGTCCGCGGGGTGCGCGTGCGCGGCCCGGCGTCGGGCCCACCGCATCCCTCAACCCCTCGGGTCCTCCGGGTCGTCCGCGATCCAGTCGTGTTCGGGGTCGTCGAAGCTGCGCGTGCGCCCGGTGCGCAGGTCGGTGACGTCCATGACGCCGGTGCCGCGGTCCAGGCGCACCTGCTGGTGTGAGGCGGGGTCGACGACGGTGATCGTCTGGGTCTGCGGGTCGTAGTCGTCCACCCGCACCTGGTCCTCGTACTCCTGCCGCGGTCCGTAGGACCCGTCCGCGTCGTCGTCGGGGAAGGCGGGGGCGCCGGGGGAGCGCAGCCGGCGCTCGAGGGTGCGCTCCACCCGGCGCGCGGCCGCCTCCTGCGCCTGCGTGGCCAGGCGCCGCAGACGCGCGAGGGACTCCTTGTCCTGGGAGATCTCCGCGCCGAAGAACCGCCACTGGTAGCGGTAGGCGATCATCCGCACCGCGAAGATCAGGAACGCGATGAGGAAGCCCGTGAACGCGTTGAGCGCGCCGTTCATCGCCACCACGGTCGCCAGCACCGCGCCCAGGAACGTGGGGAGCACGTAGACGCCGCGGGGGTCGAAGATGGACGGGACCTCGTTGGCGACGATGTCCCGCAGCACGCCGCCGCCGAGCGCCGTGACCATCGCGATCACCACCGTGGACACCGGGTGCACGCCCATCGAGTGCGCCAGCAGCACACCGGACACCGTGAACAGGGCGAGCCCGGCGGCGTCGAACAGGGTGATGGTCAGGTTCAGCCGATTCGGGTGGATCAGCTTGACGTACACGAGCAGGGAGACGAGCACCGGCGGGGCCAGGTAGACCGGGTTCTCCAGGGACGCGGGCAGGCCGCGGTCCAACAGGATGTCCCGCGTGAAGCCGCCGCCCAGGCCCGCCAGCAGGGACAGCGCCATCGAGCCCACCAGGTCGAACTGCTTGCGCGCCGCCAGCAGCGCCCCCGAGGTGGCGAAGAAGAAGATCCCGATCAGGTCCAGGGTCGTGAGCAGCCACGGGACGTCGGTGAGGGTGGCGAAGAACTGCTGCACGTCCACGGCGGCTCCTTCCGTCGGGTCCGGGGATTCACCGGCCATTGTCCCGTGCGGCCCGCGCAGTGGCTCGTTTGTTCACCCGGGTGTCCCCGGGGGGCCGTCCTCGCCGGCGCCGGGCGTCTCCTCGTTCGCCGGGGGGCCGTCCTCGCCGGGGTCGGCGGGCGGCCCGTCCCTGCCCTTGCGGTCGCGGATGTCCGGCACGGGCGGCTCGTCGTGCGGATCCAGGCGCTGGCGCTGGGTCTCCCCTGAGATCTCGGCCCCCGGGGCGAGCCACTCCCTGCGCAGCGACACCACGCGCAGCACGAGCACGAGCACCATCACCGCGGCCGAGGTCAGCGGGTTCAGGAGCTCCGCCTGGCCGAGGGCCGCCGTCGTGCCCGCGCCGAGGATGGCCGGCAGCGCGTACCAGCCGCGCCCGCCGAACACGGCGGGCGGTTCCCCGGCGACGACGTCGCGCAGGATGCCGCCGCCGACGGCGGTCACCAGGCCCAGCACCGCGGCGGCGACCGGGCTCAGGCCGGCGAGCAGGGCGATGCGCGTGCCCACCACGCAGTACACGGCCAGGCCGATGGCGTCGAAGGCCATGACGGCGTGGTGGCCGCGCTCGCCGTCGAAGATCCGGAGGAACACCGCTAGCGACGCGACCGCCGGCAGGATCAGGTACCAGGGGTTGTCGAAGGCCGCGGGCACGTCCCGGCCGACCACGAGGTCCCGGACGACACCGCCGCCCGTGCCCACCATGAGGGCCAGCAGCAGGGAGCCGACGATGTCGTAGCCCTTGCGCACGGCGAGGACGGCACCCGAGATCGCGAAGAAGAACACGCCCACGAGGTCCACGGCGGTGATCGCCGCGGTGATCGCGTCGGCGAGCTCGCCGTGCGCGTCGATCGGCTCGGGCACGTCCCGTTCGAGTTCGGCGGGGTCCTTGGGGGCGGCGGACAGCAGCCACACGGGGAGAAGTGGAAGCAGCACCCGCCCATCGTCCCCCGTCAGGCGGCCCGGGTCAGTCCTGCGCGGGGCCGAACTCCTTGGCCAGCTCCGCCGCCACGCCGGTGTACCCGGCCGGGGTCAGCTCCAGCAGGCGCGCCTGGGCCGCCTCCGACAGGCCGAGGCCCTGCACGAACTCGCGCATGCGCGCCCCGTCCACGCGGTGGCCGCGGGTCAGCTCCTTGAGGCGCTCGTAGGGGTTGTCCATGCCCTCGACGCCGGCGATCGCCTCGGCACGCATCACGGTCTGGACGGCCTCGCCGAGCACCTCCCAGTTCGTGTCGAGGTCCTCCGCCAGTACGGGCGCGGCGACCTGGAGCTGGCCCATGCCCTTGGTGACGTTGGTCAGGGCGAGCACCGAGTGGCCGAGGGCCACGCCGATGTTGCGCTGCGACGTCGAGTCCGTGAGGTCGCGCTGCCAACGGGACTCCACGAGGGTGGCGCCCAGCGAGTCGAGCAGGGCGCAGGAGAGCTCGAGGTTGGCCTCGGCGTTCTCGAAGCGGATCGGGTTCACCTTGTGCGGCATGGTGGAGGAGCCGGTCGCACCGGCCACGGGGATCTGCGCGAAGTAGCCGATGGAGATGTAGCTCCACACGTCCACGCAGAAGCCGTGGAGGATCCGGTTGAAGCGCGCGACGTCGGCGTACAGCTCCGCCTGCCAGTCGTGGGACTCGATCTGGGTGGTCAGCGGGTTCCAGGTGAGGCCGAGGTGCTCCACGAAGGACCGGGACAGGGCCGGCCAGTCCGCGTCCGGGGCGGCGGCGAGGTGGGCGGCGTAGGTGCCGGTGGCGCCGTTGATCTTGCCCAGGTACTCCTGGCCGGCGATGCGCCGGGTCTGGCGGGTCAGACGGTGCACGAACACGGCCATCTCCTTGCCCAGCGTGGTGGGCGTGGCCGGCTGGCCGTGCGTGCGGGAGAGCATGGGGGTCTCGGCGGCCTCGGCGGCCATCGCGGAGACGGTGGCCACGGCGGCGCGGGCGGCCGGCAGCCAGACCTGCTCGACGGCGTCGCGCACGCCCACCGCGTAGGCGAGGTTGTTGATGTCCTCGGAGGTGCACGCGAAGTGCACGAGCGGCTTCAGCCGGCCCAGACCCAGCCCCTCGAGGCGGTCGGCGATGAAGTACTCGACGGCCTTCACGTCGTGCACCGTGACCTTCTCGGTGGCCGCCAGCTCGGCCACGGACTCCGCGTCGAAGTCCGTGACGATCGCCCGCAGGCCCGCCTGCTGCTCGGCCGTGAGGGGCGTCAGACCCGGCAGCACACGGTGCTCGGCCAGGTGGATGAACCACTCGACCTCCACGTGGATGCGGTTGCGGTTCAGCGCCGCCTCGGACAGGTGCTCCACGAGCGGCTCCACCGCCGCACGGTAGCGGCCGTCCAGGGGGCCGAGGGCGATGCCGGCCTCGGCGAGGGAACGGCGGTGGGCGGTGGACGCGGGCTGTGAGGTCATGGCCCCCATTCTGGCAGGCGCCGCGGACGCCCGACGAAGGCGAGGGCCGGGTCCGTCCTCGACCGCGACGGGGTGGCGAGTGCAACATCGAGTGCAACATGCGGACGCGCCCGGTGGCCCGGGGCGCGGCGGACCTACCGTGGTTGACGTCGCCGTCGCCCGGCGTCGGCGTGCCGAGAGGGATGAGGAGACCGAGATGACGGAACGGACCGGGCAGGCCAGCGAGGCCGGGACGATCGACCGGCTGATGGCCGGGTGGGTCGCCGACGTCGAGACCCCGGACGCCTGCGCCGCCCACCTGCTCTGCGACCGATGGCCGGCCGACGCCGTGGCGTTCCGGTTCGTGGCGGAGGACATGTCCGCCGTCGACCTCACCTTCGGCGAGCTGGCCGACCGCTCCCGCCGCCTCGCCACCGGCCTCGCCGCCCGCGGCGTCACGCGCGGCGACCGGGTCCCCGTGATGATGTCCAAACGGGAGGAGCTCGTCATCACGCTGCTGGCCCTGTGGCGGCTCGGCGCCGTGCACGTGCCGCTGTTCACCGCGTTCGCCGCGGGCGCCGCGCGGATGCGCATCGAGGGCGCGGCGGCGCGGCTCGTCGTCGCCGAGCCCCGCCAGGCCGAGAAGCTCACGGACATCCCGGGCATCGAGATCATCCGCACCGGCCCGGAGTGGGACGCGCTCGCGGACTCCGCGCCGCTGGCCGAGGACGTCGCCGTCGGCGGGGACGGGCCGATCGCCCTGCTGTTCACCTCCGGCACCACCGGCCGCCCCAAGGGGGTGCCTGTGCCGCTGCGCGCGGCCGCCGCGTTCGCCGTCTACCTCACGTGCGCGGTGGACCTGCGCCCCGAGGACCTGTTCTGGAACGCGGCCGACCACGGCTGGGCGTACGGGCTGTACTACGGGATCGTCGGCACGCTGATGCTCGGGGCGACCTCGGTCCAGTACCGCGGCGCCTTCTCCCCGGCGACCATGGTCGAGGTGATCCGCTCGCAGGACGTCACGAACCTCGCCGGCGCCCCCACGATGTTCCGCGCGCTGGCCAAGGCCGGGGAGGTCACCGAGGACGCCCCGCTGCGGCTGCGGCGCGTGTCCACGGCGGGGGAGCCGCTGCCGCCGTCCGTGCTCGAGTGGGGCCGGTCGGCCCTCGGCACGGAGATCCGCGACCACTACGGCCAGACCGAGCTGGGCATGGTCATCTGCACCCCCGCGCACCCCGAGCTGGCCGCGCCGCCCCGCCCGGGTTCGATGGGTGTGCCCCTGCCGGGGATCGCCGCGGAGATCCGGGACGGGCAGATCGCGATCGACGCGGCCTCGCCCCTGTTCTGGTTCCCCGGCTACCTCGGGGAGCCGGAGAAGACCGCGGAGCGCTTCACCCCGGACGGGCGCTGGTACCTGACCGGGGACACCGCTCGGCAGGACGACGACGGCTGGTTCTTCTTCTCCTCCCGGGACGACGACGGCTGGTTCTTCTTCTCCTCCCGGGACGACGACGTGATCCTCGCCGCCGGGTACCGGATCGGCCCGTTCGATGTGGAGTCCGTGCTCATCGACCACCCGCGGGTGCAGGAGGTCGCCGTCGTCGGCCTGCCGGACCCGGAGGGGGTGCGCGGCGAGGAGGTCGTGGCGTTCGTGGTGCCCGCCGGGGCCGTCGCGGACCCGGACGCCCTGGCGGCCGAGCTGCAGGCGAAGGTCCGCGACGAGTACTCCAAGCACGCCTACCCGCGCCGGGTGCACTTCGTGGACCGGCTGCCCAAGACCCCCTCCGGCAAGCTGCAGCGGTTCCTGCTGCGCCAGGGCGCCACCGACTGAGTCAGCGGTGCACGAGCCGCAGGAACGCGCCGATCATCGGCAGGTCCTCGGGGCTGGTGGGCAGCGCGTCCGCGAGGGCGGGGGAGTGGACGAGGTAGGCGGCCCACTGTCCGCGCGAGATCGACACGTTGAGCCGGTTCCGGTTCAGGAGGAAGTCCAGCCCGCGCGGCACCTCCTGCGGTGAGGACGCCGCCATCGTCAGGATCGCGACGGCGGCCTCCCGGCCCTGGAACTTGTCCACGGTGCCGACGGCGGTGCCCTCGAGACCGGCGGCATCGAGCGCCTCCCGGACCGCGGCGACCTGCGCGTTGTACGGGGCCACCACGATCACGTCGGACGGCTCGAGCGGTCGGCCGGGGTCGTCCGGGCCGGTGGACCAGGTGCGGCCGAGCAGTGACCGGATGATCTCGACGACGGCCGCGGCCTCCTCCGGCGAGGACACCGCGTTGCCCGTGTGGGAGACCGGCCACGGGTGCAGCCCGGGCTCCACGCCGTCGAGCCGGCGGGCGTCCGTGCGCGGGGTGTGCGAGCGCAGGCGGCCGGCGTAGGAGAGCTCGGAGACCGCGTGGGTGAGCGTCGAGTGCATGCGCCACGAGGTGTCCAGGAAGAAGCCGCGGTCGGGGCGGAGCACGGGGGCGCCCTCCGCGATCCAGGTCAGGGCCGCGTCGCCGATGGGCTGGGGGTGGGTCCCCTTGGTGACCTGCGGCAGCTGCTGGGGGTCGCCGAGCAGGAGCACAGTGCGGGCCATGGCCGCCGCGGCGAGGGTGTGCGCCAGGGAGAATTGCCCGGCCTCGTCGATCACCAGGAGGTCGAACTCCTGCACGTCCTCGTGCGCGAAGGTCCAGGCGGTGCCGCCGACGACGTGGCCGGGGAGGCCGATGTACGGCTTGGCGTCCGACACCGTGGCCCAGGGGCGCTCGGGCGCGTCCTTGCCGCGCTTCTCCGCCTTGAGCACCTGTTTCTTCGGCACCCCGATGGACACGAGCTTGCCCAAGAAGTTCTCCACCACGGCGTGGGACTGGGCCGTGACGCCCACGCTCCACCCGCGTTCGAGCAGGGCCTTCACGGCGTGACTGCCCACGTGCGTCTTGCCTGTGCCGGGAGGGCCCTGCACCGCCACGTAGGAGCCGCGGGCGGACTCGAGGGCCTCTACGAGCAGCGCGGTGCGGTCGAGCTCGCCCTCCGCGTCGGCGACGATCTCCGGCAGGGGGCGGCCCGTCGTCGCGGGGGTGCGTCGGGCGAGGATGTCCACGCACGCGGAGACGCCCGGCTCCGGCAGCGCGCCGGCGGCGTCGGTGGCCACGGCGAGCTCGCGGATGCGCGCCTCGAGGGTGTCCGTGGGGACCTTCGAGTGCTCGAAGGCGGCCATGGGCAGCTGGTCGAACGACTCGACCCCGCGGGCCAGCCTCTCCCGCAGCCGGAGCACCGAGCGGCCGTCCGGCAGGTCCTCCACCTGCTCCACGTCCGCGTTCGGACCGATCCAGCGCACGGCGTTCGGCTGCAGCTCGGCGTGGGCCGGGAAGTCCTCGTAGACGGTCTTGACCGAGGCGTCCGGCTTCAGCAGGGTGCCGGGTTCGAGCCGGCCGGTCACCTGCAGCACCCGCTGCAGTGAGTGGCGGGCAGTCGGCTGATGCCAGTCCTCCTCGACGTCGACCCGGTCCGCGACCACATTCGCGCGCGGCTCCTGCCACTCATCCACGGGGGAGATTCCCCGGTCGAAGAACGCCCACCACGTCGGCTTCTCCTCGCGCCGGTAGAACCCGAGTCCCGCCGCGAGCAGGGCGACCCCGCGCTCCCCCGGCCCCAGGGCGGCGCCCTCCTCCCGCTGCGGCAGCATCGCCAGCAGTGCGGCCGTGAGGTCCTGCTCGGGCTCCGGGGCCGGCTCGACCAGCGGGGTCTCCGGCTCCGCCGCGGCTCCCTGCGGCGACCTCGAGGCGTCCGGATCCTGCTCGACCTGCGCCAGCAGCCAGTCCCGCAGCCGCGCCGTGGAGACGCAGTCGTACCGGTTGTAGTCCTCGATGTCGGCGCGGATCGCCCTCGCGACCTCGGTGTCCCCGGCCTCCAGCGCGGCGACGTACCGGTGGTACTCGGTGACGCTGTCCGCCGCCGTCGTGACGCCGTCCTCCGCCCGGTGCTCCGCCCCCATGTAGAGGGGCTCCAGCTTCTTGATGGAGTAGCTCGGCACACCGGCCCGCAGGGCGGCGCGGACCGTGGAGTAGAGGTCCACGAACAGCCCCGCGCGCAGCCAGTCGTCCAGCTCGCGCTCGCCCACGCCGTGGCGCACGGTCAGCCGTTTCAGCGCGGTGACCTCGTACGCGGCGTAGTGGTAGATCCGCATCCCCGGGTGGGTCGCACGCCGCGCCTCCACGAACGCCACGAACTGCTCGAGCGCCGCCCGCTCGGCGGCACGGGTGTCCGCCCACAGACCCGTGAACCGGAAGTCGGCCGAGGCGGTGCGCGCGGTGTCCCCGCCCGGCGCCTCGACCCAGCCCCACAGGTACTCGAGGCCCTCCATGCTCCCGTCCGCGGAGACCCACAGCGGGTCCCCCTCGAAGTCGAAGAAGACGTCTCCGGCGTCCGGCGCCGGCAGCCCCGCCACGGCGCGCGGGTCCACGATCCGATGCGGCGGAAGCCCGTCCGCCCCGGCCGGCTCCAGCTGGATGGCCGCCTGTTCCCGCAGCGCCTCCCACGTGCGGCGGGCCATGCCCTCCGGCGGTGCGACGGACGCCGCGAGCTGCTCGATGGTCGTGATGCCGGCCTCGCGCAGCCGGGTGCGCTGCAACCGCGTGGCCCCCGCCGTGAGCAGCACGTCCCGGTGCTCGGCGACGGCCTCCTCGCACGCCTCGCATGCGCCGCAGACGCTCAGGCGGTCGTCGCCCCAGCGGGCGGGCTCCCCGGCGGCCACGTGATCCTGCAGCAGCGCCTCCAGCCGGGCGCGCTGGTGCCGGTACACCGGGATCACCTCGTCCAGGTCCGCGACGTGCCGGGAACCGTCCCCGAGCCACAGGCTGCCCTGCCGCGTCCGCGGCACGCCCATGCCGTCCAGCAGGTCCGCGTACGCGGCGATCTGCAGCAGCGCCGTCACCCGTGCATGCCGGGCCAGCTTCGTGTCCACCACCTCGTACGCGCCCTCGGGGTGCTCCTCGTCCGTGCGGAGCACGAGGAAGTCGGCCAGGCCGCCGAACGCGCCGTCGTGCAGCATCCCCTGGAACACGACGGCGGGACGCGCGGCCAACGCCGCCGCGGTGCGCTCGCGGGCGGCCCGCACACCCTCGGGCGTGTAGCGCTCCGGGCGGGCGAGCCGGACCACCTGGTCCCCGCCGCGCTCCGCCTCGAGTCGCGCGAGCACGCGGGACTCGTGCTCGTCCCCGAGGCGGGAGACCCGCTCGAGGAACGCGTCCGCCACGCCGATCCGCGGGGCGCGCCCGAGCGCGGGGTCCACCGTCCCGCGCAGCCACCCGTACGTGCACGTCGCGGCGGCGGTGATGTCCGAGGGGCTGAGCATGAAGGAGGCGCGGTCCGGCGCGAAGGTCACCATGCCGTCACCCTAGACAGGAGTCGCGGACGCGATGGGCAGGGCCCGCGCACAGGATCCCGGCGCGCCTCGCCCCGGCGGCGGCAGGGTGGGGCCGGCGCGCGTCACACACCGGAACGGACTTGACGTGGGTCACATCCAGGGAGTTACCTAATGATCGTTCAGTAATTCTCTGCGCCGCCGCGCCGGCGCGCCCGTGCCGGCAGGGAGGCCCGCCCATGACCGAGACCGCCCACCACCCCATGCTCGCGGAGGACCGCGTGGCACGGTGGCTCGGCGTCACCCTCGAGGCCGCCGAGAAGGACCACGCGCGCATCCGGATGACGCTCACCGAGGACCAGCACAACGGCTTCGGCCTGGCCCACGGCGGCGCCGTCTTCGCGTTCGCGGACACGTGCTTCGCGCTGACCTGCAACGACCCCGCCTCGGACGGCTCCACCCTCACCGTGGCCTCCGGCGTGGACGTCAACTTCCTCGCGGCCACCCGCGCCGGGCAGACCCTCGTCGCGGAGGGCCGCCTGGTCACCGCCGCGGGCCGCTCGGCCGTCTACGACATCACCGTCACCACCGACGACGGCACCCCGGTGGCCGCCTTCCGCGGCCGCTCCCGCACCATCCCCGCCCCCGGACGCTGACCGGCGGGCGCACCCGCCGGTGCGCCGCCGTCGTCGACCGCCGCCCGACCCCGCATCCCCAGGAGGACGCCATGCTCGAGGCCTCGATCCCCAACCCGTACACGCCGGCACCCCTGCCCGCCCCCGCCGACCGCGGGGCCCCGGACCCCGAGGAGACGATGAGCCGGGACCAGATCGAGGCGCTTCAGTTCGAACCCCTCCGCTGGACCCTGCACCACGCCTACGAGAACGTGCCCGCGTATCGGGAGCACTTCGACGCGCACGGCGTCCACCCCTCGGACTTCACGGAGCTCGGGGACCTCGCCAAGTTCCCGTACACGGACAAGGAGTTCCTGCGGAAGAGCTACCCGTTCGGCGCGTTCGCCGCCACGGGCCCCGAGCTGCGCCGCATCCACGCCTCCTCCGGCACCACCGGCCAGCCCACCGTGGTCGGCTACACCGACGACGACCTGGCCACGTGGACCACCCTCGTCGCCCGCTGCTTCCGCGCCGGCGGCATCCGCCCCGGTGACCGCGTGCACAACGCGTACGGCTACGGCCTGTTCACCGGCGGCCTCGGCGCCCACTACGGCGCCGAGCGCGTCGGGGCGGCCGTGATCCCGATGTCCGGCGGGCAGACGGAGAAGCAGGTGCAGCTGATCACCGACTTCCAACCGCGCGCCATCCTCTCCACGCCCACCTACCTGCTGACCATCGCGGACGGCTTCAAGAAGCTCGGGCTGGACCCCCGCGAGTCCTCCCTCGAGGTCGCGATCCTCGGCGCGGAGCCGTGGACCGAGGAGATGCGCCGCGAGATCGAGCAGACCTTCGACCTCGACGCCCTGGACATCTACGGCCTCTCCGAGGTCATGGGCCCGGGCGTGGCCGGCGAGTCCGCGGCCACCAAGGACGGCTCCCACATCTGGGAGGACCACTTCCGCCCCGAGATCATCGACCCGCTCACGGACGAGGTCCTCGAGACCGGCCGCCACGGCGAGCTCGTCTTCAC
Organism: Micrococcus sp. HSID17227; assembly: GCF_003989405.1. NCBI lineage: Bacteria > Bacillati > Actinomycetota > Actinomycetes > Micrococcales > Micrococcaceae > Micrococcus > Micrococcus sp. HSID17227. Next base: position 22,041 of record NZ_RBLN01000012.1, read on the forward strand.
CTCGCTCACCAAGCAGGCGCTGCCGATCATCCGGTACCGCACCCACGACCTCACCCGCCTGCTGCCGGGCACCACACACCCGGGCCACCGCCGCATGGGACGCATCACCGGCCGCTCGGACGACATGATCATCCTGCGCGGCGTGAACCTGTTCCCGTCGCAGATCGAGGAGCTGGCCCTCAAGGAGCCGGCCCTGTCGCCGCACTTCACCCTCGAGATCACCCGTCCGGACCGCATGGACCAGATGGCCGTGAACATCGAGCGCCGCGATCATGCGACCCTCGAGGAGGCCCAGGCCTGCGCCGCGCACCTGCGCATGGAGATCAAGACGAAGATCGGCTCCTCATGCGTGATCAACGTGGTGGAGCCGGAGTCCCTGGCCCGCTCCTCCGGCAAGCTCAAGCGGATCTACGACCTGCGCGACCTGGCCTGATCCCGTCCCCGCGGCCGATCCCGACGCCGGCGTGCCCGGTAGAGTGGACCGGTGCGCCGTCGTCGTCGGCGTCCGCCCGCCCCCGAAGGAGCCCCGTGCCCCAGAGCAGCCCCACCCCGCGCCGCGGCCGGCCCGGCTATGACCGGCAGACGCTGCTGGCCGAGTGCGTCGAGCTCTTCAACCGGCACGGCTACGAGGCGACGTCCATGGGCATGCTCGCCGCCCACCTGGGCATCTCCAAGTCCGCGATCTACCACCACGTGGAGTCCAAGGAGGCGATCCTCGACCACGCGGTGACGGAGGCGCTCGACGCCCTCGAGGCGTGCCTGGACGATGTGGTGGCCAGCGGGGCCGACGCCGGCGCGCAGGTCGAGGCGGCCATCCGCGGCACGCTCGGGGTGCTGGCGGAGAAGCAGCCCGAGGTGACCCTGCTGCTGCGCCTGCGCGGGAACTCGGCGGTCGAGGTGGCCGCCGTCGAGCGTCGTCGTGAGATCACCCGGCGCTTCGGTGACCTGCTCGAGGCCGCCCAGGCCGTGGGTGCGGTGCGCTCCGACGTGACCCCGCGCAACCTCGCCCGCCTGGCGCTCGGCATGATCAACTCGATCGTCGACTGGTACCGGCCGGATCGCGGCGTCCCCGGCCAGCAGGGGCCGGGCCAGATGATCGACGCCGTCACGGGCGTGGTGCTCGGGGGTCTGCGGGGCTGAGGGCCCTCCGTCCTCAGCCCTCGCCGTCGAGCGCGGCGAGCACGTCGGCCACGATCGAGGCCGCACGGTCCTCGGCGTCCGGGGGCACCCCGCCGTCCGCGTCGGCCTGGGCCACGGCCACGGTGCGGGCGCCGTCCTGCACGGCCGTCAGATGCGAGTAGACGGACCCCCCGGGGGCCGGGAGCGCCGTGTACGCGGTGCCGCCCTCGTGCTCGGTCCGCGTCACCCTCTCCACGCCGAGCCCGGCCAGGTCCACCCCGGTGCAGGCCTGCGCCGCCGCCCGGGCGTCCTCCAGGGCGGCGCGGGCGGCCTCCTCCGTGGGGTACACGGTGACGCGCACACCGAGCGGAGTGACCTCGGCGTCGGGGGACGCCGTGAAGGAGGGCGCCGGCGTCGTGGTGGGCCCGCCGCCGGTCGTGGCGGCCGTCTCCGGTTGGGCTGTGAGCCCCAGGTCCGCCGCCCCGGCCTCGGCGTCCCGCTCCAGGTCGGAGCGTGTGGCGTCCAGGCAGGCCTGCTGTTCCGCGCTGCGGGTGGAAGCCGGGCTCGCGCCGGCGTCGACCGCCTGCTCCAGTCCGTCGGCCCGCTGGCGCAGCTCCGTCTGCCGCTCCAGCGGCGAGGC
>NZ_RBLN01000126.1:0-6135 GCF_003989405.1 Micrococcus sp. HSID17227
GGCAGACCAGTGAGGTCCGCCGTGCACGTAACGCCGAGTCCCCCTGACGCCGCAGCGAGCGTTCCCGCAACGTGGCCGGCGGGCGCGTCGGGAACGTCGAGGGCACCGGGGCCCTGCCGTGCGCCACCCAGAACGAGCTCGACGAGTCCGCCGCGCGGACCCTGCTGAAGAACGGGGTGAAGGCCGTGGCCGAGGGCGCGGCCAGCCCGGGCAGCCCGGGCAGCTTCGCGCCGACGGGCAGCCGGAAGGCGGGGATCCGGTCCGCCAGCGCGGTGGCGCCGAACAGCGCGGAGAAGACCAGCACGGACGCGCGGGCGCGGCGCTTCGCCGCCGCGGACAGGGAGGCGTGGTCGAGCGCATCGAAGAGCACGCCCGTGAACACCCGGTGACCGGGCGCGGCGGGGGCGACGGCCAGGCGCGTGTTCGCCTCGACCTCGCCGGTGAGCGACGCCCCGACGCCGAGAGCCGCCAGGGCATCCGGGGCGGCCGAGACCGCGGCGAGCCGCGTGAGCAGGTCCGCGCGGGCGCCCGTCACCGCGGCGTCCTCGGCCAGGGTGAGGGCGTCGAGGTCGAGCGGGGCCCCGGAGCGGGGCGCGGTCTTGCCCTCGGAGGGCGGCAGCAGGATCAGCACCGGGCCAGCCTAGCCAGGCGCCCCGGGCCGACGTCGTCGTCCGGACCTGGCACAGTGGTGGGGTCCGCACAGCCGCCCCGCATCCCAGGAGTCGCCCGATGACCGCCATGAACGTGTTCGGCGTGGTGTACCCGTTCGTCCTGCTCGTGATCGCGGCCGCCATGTGGCTCGGGATCCGCTCCAGTGGGCGGGAGCGCACGCACGCCTCGGCCGTGGAGCAGCGCCTGCGGGAGCGCACCTTCACGGGGCAGGACCGGGTGACGCTCGAATGGCCGCGGGACCGGCGACGCCCGAGCCTGGCGAAGGTCGTCTCGATCGGCGAGTCGTACGGGTACCGCCTGCTGGACAAGCGGGAGCGCGAGCACGTGGTGGAGCTCGAGTTCGAACGGATCCTCGACGACGAGGGGTTCTGACCCCAGCCGGGGGCCGTGAGGCGGGACGGACCGGCTGTAAGCCGGGTTCTGTGCCTCGCGCGCGTTGCCCCGCGCGAGGTGACGGCCATCCATCTGGGCCCGCCATCGCTGACGGGCTCGAGCGGCCAACCCGGACGCTGGGGCGAGCAGCCCTCGTGACGCGTCCTGTTCGGCCTTGCACCGGATGGGGTTTACCGAGCCGGCCCCGTCACCGGGGCCGCTGGTGGTCTCTTACACCACCCTTTCACCCTTACCGCCGCGCACACGGCGCGGAGGCGGTCTTCTCTCTGTGGCACTGGCCCGCGGGTCGCCCCGGGTGGATGTTGTCCACCATCCTGCTCTTCGGTGCCCGGACTTTCCTCGCACCCCCCGCAGGGGCACGCGGCCGTCCGCCGATCCGTCCCGACCGACCAGTGTACGCCCCGTCGCGACCGCAGGGCCGCTCCGGACGTGTCCTCGCCTAGAATGGCGGAGTCCGCCGACAACGAGGTCGGGGGATGGGGCCTGCCCAGGACGGCCCCGCCAGGTTTCAAGGAAGGACTCCCGTGGCAGACACCGCCTCGACCCAGACCCCCGAGTGGAACACGCAGCAGAAGCTCGCGGAGAAGATGGTCCCCCTGCTGGGCACCCTGTACCGCGAGCACAACGTGGTCACCTCGATCTACGGGCGCTCCCTCGTGAACCGCGGCGTGATCGACATCATCAAGGCCCACCGCTACGCCCGCCGCGTGCAGGAGGCCCCGCTGAGCGTCGAGTCCACCTACCCCCTGGTCGAGGCCATGGCTGCGATGGACCTGGGCGCCGCCACCGTCGACCTGGCCGAGCTGGCCGCCAAGCAGAAGGCCTCGGGCCAGGACGTCCAGGCCTTCCTGGACGCCGAGCTCGCCGAGGTCAAGGGCAAGGCCGGTGAGGGCCTGGGCGAGACCCAGGACGTCGTGCTCTACGGCTTCGGTCGCATCGGCCGCCTGCTGGCCCGCATCCTCCTCGACCATGCCGGCGGTGGCTCCAAGCTGCGCCTGCGTGCCGTCGTCGTGCGCAAGAACTCGGAGGACGACCTGATCAAGCGCGCCTCCCTGCTGCGCCGCGACTCGATCCACGGCCCGTTCGACGGGACGATCGTGGTGGACGAGGACCGCGACGTGATCACCGCCAACGGCACCGAGATCCAGGTCATCTACTCGAACGATCCGACCACGGTGGACTACGCCTCCTACGGCATCAAGGACGCGCTGGTCATCGACAACACCGGACGCTGGCGCGACGACGAGGGCCTGTCCCAGCACCTGCAGGCCAAGGGCGCCGCGAAGGTCCTCCTGACCGCCCCGGGCAAGGGCGAGATGAAGAACATCGTGTTCGGCGTGAACTCGGACGACATCACGCCCGAGGACACGATCGTCTCGGCGGCCTCCTGCACCACCAACGGCATCACCCCGGTGCTCAAGGTCATCCAGGACGACTACGGCATCGACCACGGCCACGTGGAGACCGTACACGCCTACACCAACGACCAGAACCTCGTGGACAACTTCCACAAGGGCGCCCGTCGTGGCCGTGCCGCCGGCATGAACATGGTCCTCACCGAGACCGGCGCCGCCAAGGCCGTGGCCAAGGCCCTGCCCGAGCTCAAGGGCAAGCTCTCCGGCAACGCCATCCGCGTCCCCACCCCGGACGTGTCCATGGCCATCCTGAACCTGGAGCTGACCAAGCCCACCTCGGTGGAGGAGCTCAACGCCCGCCTGAAGCAGGAGTCCCTCACCGGCCCCCTGCGCGGCCAGGTCGGCTACGTGGACTCCCCGGAGGTCGTGTCCACCGACTTCGTCGGCTCGGACCGCGCCGGCGTCGTGGACGGCCTGGCGACCCTCGTGAACAACGACGGCAAGAACGCCATCCTCTACGTCTGGTACGACAACGAGTACGGCTACTCGCACCAGGTGATCCGCGTGGTGGAGAAGATGGCGGGCCAGCAGGTCCCCGCCTTCCCGCAGGCCTGACCCGCCGACGACGACGGCCCGTCCCCGCGGAGGGGACGGGCCGTCGTCGTGTGCCGACCGGGTCGGACGTCGAGCCGAGGCTCAGTCCTCCTTGGGCCCGTGGTCGCCGTCGGGGCCGTGCTCGTGGTCCGCGTGGTCGTCGGCGTCGTGGCCGAAGGGGTCCTCATCGGTACCGGGCAGCCACGTCACACCGGGCACGTTCAGACGCTCGGCCCGCTGCGCGCGCTTCCAGCGCCGCTGCCACTTGCCCTCGAGCCGGTTCACGTAGAGGGTGCCGTTGAGGTGGTCGTACTCGTGCTGCATGATGCGCGCGAACCAGCCCTCGGCCTCGAACTCGAACATCTCACCGTCCACGCGCTGGCCGGACAGGCGCACGCGGGTCGGGCGCTGCAGGGGGAAGCCGAGCCCGGGCACCGAGAGGCAGCCCTCGGTGTGCTCGTCCGGGTGCGGGTCCTCCCGCGGGGCCTTGTCCAGGTGGGTCAGCACGGGGTTGATCACGTGGCCCACGTTCGGCGCATCGCCGGAGTCCGGGAACGTCCACGTGAAGATCCGCAGCCCGACCCCGACCTGCGGGGCGGCAAGGCCCACGCCGTGCGCGGCGTCCTGCGTGACGTACATGTCCTCGATCAGCTCGCGGATCTCGTCGTCGATCACCTCCACCTCGGCCGCGCGCCGGTGCAGCACGGGCTCGCCGTAGACGGTGATGGGACGGATGGAGGCCATGGCACTGCGCTTCCCGGCCCGGGCTGCGGGCCTGCGTGGGTAGGGGGACGGGGGAGTCCCCAGCCTACCGCCGGCGACACCACGACGACGGCGGTCATTCCGCGGCAAGGGCCTCCAGCGCCTCCGGGTCCAGCAGCGTCACCCGCGGGCCCTCGATGGCGATCAGGCCGTCGTCGGCGAGGCGGCGCAGCCCGCGGCTGAACGCCTCGGGGGTGGTGCCCAGCAGCGAGGCGACGTCCTTCTTCGGCGCGGCCAGCACCACGACGAGGTCGGCCTCGTCCCGGAGGGCCGGCAGGCCGAGCAGATGTCCGGCGATCCGTGCGGTGACAGGCTGATGCTCCCGGGCCAGCCGTTGTTCAGCCTCGGCCAGGCGGACGGCCAGCGTCCGCATCACGCGTCCCCCGATGCCCGGATGCTCGGCCAGGAGTCGGGCGACCTCGGCGTGGGAGAAGGTGCACAGGCGGGTCGCGGCCACGGCGCGCGCCCCATGCCGGGCCGGCTCGCCCGTGAGGAACTCGTGCTCGCCCACGGAGTCCCCCGGCTCGACCATCCGCACCACGCGTTCCCGGCCGGTCGCTGAGCCGAGCGTCAGCGCCAGGCGGCCGCTGTGCACGACGCACAGGCGGTCCGTGCGGTCACCGGCCAGGTGCAGGGCATCGCCGGCCTCGAGCACGAGCGGCCGCGCCAGGGCGGAGACCCGGCGCAGCTGCTCCAGATCCAGCCCGGTGAACAGCGGGACCCGGGCCGCGCACGGCTCTGGTTCATCCACGGGGATGAGGGGCAGGTCGATACGCACGCCATCAGCCTCCCACACGGCGGCTTGACCGCGGTCAAGGCGTACCCGCCGTCCCCTTCGTAGCGTCAGTGACATCCCCGGAGGACGGGGATCGGACCGGGCGCCCGCCCCGTCCGCTCAGCCTCACCGGCGGCCGCGCCGGTGACGACCGACTGGAGTGACCATGACCCCCACCACGCGCACCCTGCTCCGCGCCGAGGGCTTCAGCTGCCCCTCGTGCGTCCGGAAGATCGAGAAGGCCCTCGACGCCCTGCCCGGCGTGACCGGCGCGCAGGTCCACTTCGAGACCCAGCGCATCGAGGTCGACCACGACCCGCAGACCACCACTGCCCAGGACCTCGTCGAGGCCGTCGCCAAGGTCGGCTACACCGCCCGGCTGTCGGCCTTCTGACCCCGCCCGCCCCCGACGAACGGAGCCCGCCATGCCCACCCTCGCCGTCACACGTCCGGGCCGCACCCGTGCCCGGCTCACGTTGTCCCGCCGCTGGCGGCGTCCCGTGGCGGCCGGCCTGCTGATCGCCGTCTCACTCGTGCTGGCGCCCGAGCAGCTGGCCCACGGGACCGGACACCTCGTGGCGGCGGGCCTGATGCTCGCCGCCGCCGTCGTGGCCGGCCTGCCGATCGCGCGCGACGCGATCGCCGCCCTGCGGGTGAAGACCGTCGGCATCGACCTGCTCGTCGCCACCGCCGCGATCGGCGCGTCCCTGCTCGGCAATTTCTGGGAGGCCGCCGCCGTGACCTTCCTCTTCGCCCTCGGCCACGGCCTCGAGGACGCGACCCTGTCTCAGACTCGCTCGGCGCTCGCGGACCTCGTGTCCACGGCGCCCGAGACCGCCGTCGTCGTCGACGCAGACGGGACGCAGCGCACCGTGCCCGCCCACGAGGTGGCCCCCGGCGCGACCGTCCTCGTCAAGGCCGGCGCCCGGGTGCCGGTGGACGGCGTGGTGCTCACCGGGGTCGGCGCCGTGGACGAGGCATCCATCACGGGCGAGTCCATCCCGGCGGAGAAGACCGACGGCGACGCCGTGTACGCGGGCACCGTGGCCACGGCAGGCCTGCTGCAGGTGGAGGCGCGGGGCGTGGGCGCCGACACCACGCTGGCGCGCATCATCCACCGCGTCGAGGCGGCGCAGGAGGCCCGCGCTCGGACCCAGCGGTTCATGGACCGCTTCTCCCGCTGGTACACCCCGGCGATCATGGTGCTGGCCTTCGCGACCGGTCTGATCACGCGGGACGTCCCCCTGGCCCTGACCCTGCTGGTCATCGGCTGCCCGGGCGCCCTCGTGATCTCCATCCCGGTCGCGATCGTGGCGGGGATCGGCCGCGGCGCCAAGGACGGCGTGCTCATCAAGGGAGGGGAGTTCCTCGAGCGCTCCGCGAAGGTCGACGCCGTCGCCGTCGACAAGACCGGCACCCTCACCTCGGGCACCCCCGAGCTGACAGACGTCGTCGCGTTCGAACCCGGGGCCGAGGACGAGGTGCTGCGCTGGGCCGCACGGCTCGAGGCGGCCTCGGACCACCCGTTGGCCGCGCCGGTCGTCGCGGCGGGCCGGGACCGCGGCCTGCTGGACGGCCCGCTGG
>NZ_RBLN01000127.1:0-240 GCF_003989405.1 Micrococcus sp. HSID17227
GACAGGAGTGTGAGCCTACTGAACAGGTATGTAGGCGTAATGAATATAGACAAGTTGGGGTGGCTCAGGCGTGATGAAGGGGTGGACATATTGTATGAGGAAATGACGTATCGTGAGAAGGAACAGGTAACAGGAATGAGAGAAGGAAAGGTAAGTCGAAAATTGATAAATGAGTAACGGATTTTAGTATGTAGATATGTTGTGTTTGTTTTTTTTTTTTTTTTTTTTTTTTTAATGCTC
>NZ_RBLN01000128.1:0-5696 GCF_003989405.1 Micrococcus sp. HSID17227
TCCTTCGGGCGGCGGCTGGCCCACGCCATGGAGACGGCCGGTCCGCTGTGCCTCGGCGTGGACCCCCATCCGGGCCTGCTGCGGCAGTGGGGCCTGAGCGACACCCCGGCGGGCCTCGAGGCGTTCTCCCTAACCGCCCTCGAGGCGGCGGTGGGTCCCGAGGGGCCCCGCGTGGCGGCGATCAAGCCCCAGGTGGCGCTGTACGAGCGCCACGGATCGGCCGGCCTGGCGGCCCTGGAGCGGCTGCTCGCGGCCGCCCGGGACGCCGGGGTGCTCACGATCGCGGACGCCAAGCGCGGTGACATCGGCTCCACCATGGACGGCTACGCCGCCGCGTGGATCGCCGACGCCTCGCCCCTGGCCGCGGATGCGGTGACGCTCAGCCCGTACCTGGGTTTCGGCACCCTCGTGCCGACCATCCGCGCCGCCCACGAGGCCGGCCGCGGCGTGTTCGTCCTCGCGCTGACCTCCAATCCGGAGGGCCGCGAGGTCCAGCACGTGGGCGAGGGGTCGGCCGAGGGATCGGTCGCCCGGCGCATCGCCGCGGCGGCGGCCGCCGAGAACGCGGCCCTGCGCGGCGACGACGCGTGGGGGCCGGTGGGACTCGTCTGGGGGGCGACGGTGGCCGCCGAGGCGGACCGCCTCGGCCTGGACCTGCCGGCCCTCGGCGGGCCCCTGCTGGCGCCCGGGTTCGGTGCCCAGGGCGCCACGGCCCGGGGCATGCGGGCCGACTTCGGGACGGCCTGGCCGCAGGTCTTGGCGACCTCGTCCCGCGGCATCCTGAGCGCGGGCCCGTCGGTGGCCTCGCTGGTGGACACGATCGAGGAGAATCGCGCCGCCCTGCGGTGACGCCCGCGTCCTCCCGGCGCGCCCGTGCCGTGTGGACGGGATGGTATCTTCCCTTTCGATCGGCTGTGCTCGTCGTCCTTGACCATGGAAGGGTCACGACGGGGCCGGTGGGGAACGAGAGGCATCGAGGTCAGACCCATGGCGTTGCGGCAGCTCAGTGTGCAGGAGAGGGCGGAGGCCCGGAGGAAGGCCCTCCAGGCCCGCCAGGCGCGGGCGGAGCTCAAGGCGGCCTTCGCCGCCGGTGAGGTCGGCCTGGCCGACATTTTCGCGCGCGCGGACGCCGACGACGCCGTCGCCCGTCTGCGGACCGTGGACCTGCTGCTGGCCCTGCCGGGCGTGGGCGAGGTCCGGGCCCGGGAGGCGATGGCGGGGTGCGGCATCTCGCCGCGGCGTCGGCTGGGCGGCCTGGGCCGTCGTCAGCGCGAGGCGCTGATCGCCTATATTGGCCGGTGACCCCCACATCCCGGCGGGTCGGCGCCGGCCCGGGTGACGGGTCTGCGAGGCCCGTCCCACCAGGAGGATGCGTGACCGACACGTTCGACCCCGGACCCGCCCCCGCCGTCCCGGTGGCCCGCACCGTCGTCCAGGAACGCCCCCCGGGCCCGGGCGTCACCGTCCTGGCCGGCCCCACCGCCGTCGGCAAGGGCACCGTGTCGGCCTATGTCCGCGAGCACTACCCCGAGGCCTGGCTGTCCGTCTCCGCCACCACCCGCCCGGCGCGCCCGGGCGAGGAGGACGGGGTGCACTACTACTTCACGACGCCGGAGGAGTTCGACTCCCTCGTCGAGGCGGACGAGATGCTGGAATGGGCCGTCGTGCACGGCGTCCACCGCTACGGCACGCGGCGCGACCGCGTGATGGAGGCCGTGGCGCAGGGCCGCCACGTCCTGCTGGAGATCGACCTGCAGGGAGCGCGCCAGGTCCGCCGTGCGCTGCCGGAGGCCACCTTCGTGTTCCTGGCGCCGCCGAGCTGGGAGGAACTCGTGTCCCGGCTGCTCGGCCGCGGCACCGAGAGCCCGGAGGAACAGCGCCGCCGGCTCGAAACGGCTAGACTGGAACTCGCCGCGGAACCCGAGTTCGACGCCGTCGTCGTGAACGACCGCGTGGAGCGGGCCGCCGAGGAACTGGTGAGACTCATGGGGCTGGACCCCGAGCGCCGTCCGACCGAGGCCTGAGGACCGGCCGCACCGACGCCGCACCCGGCGCCGACGTGACAGTGAGATGAAGACTTTGGAGACCCCGTGACCGAACAGTACGAAGGCATCGTCAACCCGCCCATCGACTCCCTGCTGGAGCGGGTCGACTCGAAGTACGCCCTGGTGCTCTTCGCCGCCAAGCGGGCCCGGCAGATCAACGCCTACTACTCGCAGCTGCACGAGGGGCTGTTCGAGTACGTCGGCCCGCTCGTGGACACCCAGCTGAACGAGAAGCCGCTGTCCATCGCCCTGCGCGAGATCGAGGCCGACCTGCTCGTGTCCCGCGAGGCCGTCGAGGCCACCCCGGAGGCCGACCTGGCCGCCGAGGACTTCGGCGACTTCTCCCTGCCGGGCGAGGACGACCCGTTCGCCACCCTCGAGTCGGCCGACGCCCACCAGCCGATGGGCGATCCCGCCGCCATCGAGGAGGCCGCCGAGACGGTGCGCGCCGAGGAGGGCACCTCCGAGGACGCCCCGGAGGCCTGAGCCCGTCATGGAGATCGTCCTCGGGGTCGGCGGCGGCATCGCGGCCTACAAGGCGGCGCTGCTGCTGCGCCTGATGACCGAGGCCGGCCACGGCGTGACCGTGGTGCCCACCGCCAACGCCCTCGAGTTCGTGGGCGCGGCGACGTGGGAGGCCCTCTCCGGTCGCCCGGTCCGCTACCTGGGGAACCGCTCCTCCGGCAAGCAGGGGGCCGCCCTGGCGCGCGCCGCCCTCGAGGCCGGCGCCACCGTGCGGTTCGTCGCCGGGTCCATGTCCGTCCCGACGCCCGAGGGCGTCGAGCGCGTCGTGCCCGTGGAGTCCACGCAGGACCTGCTCGAGGCCGTGCTGGCGGAGGCCGCCGACGCCGACGTCCTCGTGATGGCGGCGGCCGTTGCGGACTTCCGACCGGCCGAGGTCTCCGACGCCAAGATGAAGAAGGGCGACGACGGCGGCGCGCCCGTCATCGTGCTCGAGCGCACCCCGGACGTGCTCGCCACGGCCGTGCGGACCCGCTCCGAGGGCGGGCCCATGGCCCCGCTCATCGTCGGCTTCGCCGCGGAGACCGGCGACGCGACGTCCTCCGTGCTCGAGTACGGCCGGGCCAAACTGGCGCGCAAGGGCTGCGAGATGCTCGTGGTCAACGAGGTCGGCACGGACAAGGTGTTCGGCCGGGACGAGACCGCCGTGACCATCCTGTTCGCCGACGGCCGCCCCGCCGTGGAGACCGTGGGCTCCAAGGACCAGGCGGCGGCCGCCGTCGTGCAGGCGATCGTGGATGACCTCGCCGGTCGCGACCCCGCCGGCGCGTCGGGCCGCTGACCTAGACTGTGCGGCATGACCGATGCCGCCTCGCTGAGCCCCGCCCGCCACGCCGACCCGTATTCGGGGGTGGGCGGCGGAGAGCTCCGCCTCTTCACCTCCGAGTCCGTCACGGCGGGCCACCCCGACAAGATCTGCGACCAGATCTCCGACGCCATCCTGGACGCGATCCTCGCCGCCGACCCGTCGGCGAAGGTGGCCGTGGAGACCCTGACCACCACCGGCCTGGTGCAGGTGGCCGGCGAGGTGAACACCTCGGCGTACGTGGAGATCCCCAAGATCGTGCGCGAGACCATCCTGGACATCGGCTACGACTCCTCGGCCAACGGCTTCGACGGCGCCCAGTGCGGCGTGAACATCTCCATCGGCCAGCAGTCCTCGGACATCTTCGCCGGCGTCTCCCGGTCCCTCGAGGCCCGCGAGTACGGCTCGGCGGACGAGGTGGACGAGCAGGGCGCGGGGGACCAGGGCATCATGTTCGGCTACGCCACGGACGAGACCCCGGCGTACATGCCCATGCCCATCTACCTCGCGCACCGGCTCTCCGAGCGGCTCACCGCGGTGCGCCGGGCGGAGAACACGCCCATGCCGTACCTGCTGCCGGACGGCAAGACGCAGGTCACCATCGGCTACGCGCCCGGCCACGTGCCCACCACGGTCGAGGCCGTGGTGGTCTCCACGCAGCATCACGAGTGGGTCACGCAGGAGCAGCTGCGGGCGGACGTGGAGGAGCACGTGATCCGGCCCGTCATCGAGCGCTCCGGCCTCGACACCTCCGGCATGCGGATCATCATCAACCCGGGCGGCAAGTTCGTCATCGGCGGCCCCGTGGGCGACGCCGGCCTCACCGGTCGCAAGATCATCGTGGACACCTACGGCGGCATGGCCCGGCACGGCGGCGGCGCCTTCTCCGGCAAGGACCCGTCCAAGGTGGACCGCTCCGCCGCCTACATGCTCCGCTGGGTCGCGAAGAACGTGGTGGCCGCCGGCCTCGCCTCGCGCGCCGAGTTCCAGGTGGCCTACGCGATCGGCTCGGCCCGGCCCGTGGGCCTGTACGTGGACACCTTCGGGACGGCCACGGTGCCGGAGGAGAAGATCATCGAGGCCGTGAACGCGGTGTTCGACCTGCGTCCGGCCGCCATCGTGAAGGAGCTGAACCTCCTGCGGCCCATCTACCGACGGACCGCCGCGAACGGCCACTTCGGCCGGGACGACGCCGACTTCACGTGGGAGCGCACGGACCGCGTCGAGCAGCTGCGCGCTGCCGCCGGCCTCTGATCCGGAGGCGGGCATCACGGACACGCTGTTCGCCCTCCCGGAGCCGGAGGACGCGCCCCGACTGCCGGAGCGGGCCGAGGGGTGGCCGGAGCGGCCGATCGCCCGCGTCCTGCTGGACTCGCCCGTGCCGCACCTGGACCGCGAGTTCGACTATCTCGTGCCCGTGGCCCTGGACGACCGGGCGGTCCCCGGCTCCCGCGTGTCCGTCCGCTTCGGCGGACGGGCCATGACGGGCTGGCTCGTCTCGCGGGAGCAGGAGCCGGCCACCGGCGCCCAGCTCACCGAGCTCACCGGCGTGCTCACCGCCATCCCGCCGCTGACGGAGGAGGTCCTGGCGACGGCTCGCGCGGTGGCCCGCCGCCAGGCCGGCGTCGTCACGGACGTGCTGCGGGCCGCGGTGCCCCCGCGCGTTGCGCAGGTCGAGAAGGCCGCCCTGGCGGAGGACGCGGAAACCGCCGCGGACCACCCTGTGACGCTGACCGGCACGGACGCCGAGCGCCCGGAGCCTCCCGCGGCGGAGGAGGGCCTCGTGCCCACGGTGTGGGAGTCCCTCGAGGGGGGCACCGCGTTCGTGTCCGCCGTGCTGGCCGGGGACGCCGCGCGGGCGGCCGCCGTCGTGCCCTCGCGCCTGTTCGAATGGGACGAGGCGGGCGCGCTGGCCGCTCTGGCGCGCACGGTGGCCGCCTCGGACGGCGGCGTCCTGCTGCTGGTGCCCGACCACCGCGACCTCGACCGGCTCTGCGCCGCCCTCGACGAGCACGTGGGGGAGGACGCCTACGCGCGGATCGGCTCCGAGGACGGCAACACGCCCCGGTACCGCGCCCACCTGGCCGCGCTGCGCGGCACCCGGCGCATCGTGGCCGGCACCCGGGCCGCCGTGTGGTCGCCCGTGCGCGACCTGAGGCTGGTGGTGCTCTGGGACGACGGCGACGACGCGTGGGCAGAACCCCGCGCGCCCTACTTCCACGCCCGAGAGGTCGTGTTGGAGCGGGCCCGCGCGACCGGCGCGGCGCTGCTCTTCGCCGGGCCCTCCCGGTCCGTCCCGGTGCAACGGCTCGTCGAGTCGGGCT
>NZ_RBLN01000129.1:0-244 GCF_003989405.1 Micrococcus sp. HSID17227
GGCGGATCATTAAAAAAAAAAAAAATCAACATGTAATAGTAACCAGGTTCAATTAACAAAACTCCTCATAAAAGTATAATTAACACAAATTGTGTAAACCAGATCTCTGTGCATATACTTATAACGTACGATCAAAGTGTGTGTATAGTCAGCTCACTGTCGAGTCAATCCGACAATTACATGCTATAGAAAGTGCACTGATCGATAGGTACAATCTGTAGATATGTCATCAGTCGCACTGTTC
>NZ_RBLN01000130.1:0-6006 GCF_003989405.1 Micrococcus sp. HSID17227
CACCGCGCAGTGGTCCGCGCCGCGCTCGACGCGCGTGACGCGCGGCGCCTGGGCGACGTGGGGGCCGGGCCACGGCGTGCCGCCGAGGGCGACGGGGCCGGTGGCGCCGTCGTCGTGGGCGGCCTCAGTCATCCGCGTCCCCGGAGCCCGCCCCCGGCTCCGCCTCGGCGTCCGACCGGCCCTCGGCCGCCAGCGCGCGGTGGTGGCGGATGACCTCGGCGATGATGAAGTTCAGGAACTTCTCGGCGAACGCGGGCTCGAGGTCCGCCTCGAGCGCGAGCCGGTGCAGCCGCGCGATCTGGGCGGCCTCACGCCCGGGGTCCGAGGGCGGCAGGTCGTGCCGGGCCTTCAGCGCGCCGACCCGCTGCGTGAACTTGAACCGCTCGGCCAGCAGGTAGACGAGCGAGGCGTCGATGTTGTCGATGCTGCCGCGGATCGCGAAGAGCTCGTCGAGGACCGCCGGGTCCGCGGTGCCGGGCAGCGAGCTGGCGTGGGGGTCGTAGTCCGGGCTCATGGCCGAAGCCTACGCATCCGCGGGGGCCGACAGCCGGGCATTGCGGGCGGTGTCGATGGTGGCCTGGCCGAGCACGCGGGTGCCCCGGTACAGGACGGCCGTCTGACCGGGAGCCACGCCGCGCAGGGGGCGCCCCGGCTCGATCTCCCACCCCGGATGCCCCGCCGCGTCGGCGCGCTGGCGGGCGCGGGCCTCGACGATCTCGCCGTGGGCCCGGAACTGCAGCGCGCAGTCGAACCAGGCGCCCGTGCGGGCTTCGGGCACCGGGGCGCCGGCCCACGACGGGCGGATGCCGGTGATGCGGTCGACGTCGAGCAGCTCGCGGCCGCCGACGACCACCGTGTTCTCCTTCGGCCGCACCTCGAGCACGAACCGGGGCTTGCCGTCGGGCGCGGGACGGCCGATGGCCAGGCCCTTGCGCTGGCCGACCGTGAACGCCTGGGCGCCCGCGTGGGTGCCGAGCTCCTGCCCCTCCGGGTCGACGATGGGGCCGGGGGCCAGGTCGATGCGCTCGGCGAGCCAGCCGCGGGTGTCGCCGTCGGGGATGAAGCAGATGTCGTGGGAGTCCGGCTTCGCCGCCACGGACAGGCCGCGCTCGGCCGCCTCGGCGCGCACGAGCTCCTTGGACGGCGTGTCCGCGAGCGGGAAGAGGCAGTGCGCGAGCTGATCCGCGGTCAGCACACCGAGCACGTAGGACTGGTCCTTCGCGTCGTCCGCAGCGCGGTGCAGCTCCAGCGAGCCGTCCGGACCGGGCCGCACGGCGGCGTAGTGGCCGGTGCAGACGGCGTCGAAGCCCAGCTCGAGGGCGCGCTCGAGCAGCGCCGCGAACTTGATGCGCTCGTTGCAGCGCATGCACGGGTTGGGCGTGCGGCCGGCCTCGTACTCGGCCACGAAGTCGTCCACGACGTCCTCCGCGAACCGCTCGGAGAAGTCCCACGTGTAGAAGGGGATGCCGAGCCGCTCGCACGCGCGCCACGCATCCGAGGCGTCCTCGATGGTGCAGCAGCCACGCGAGCCGGTGCGCAGGGTGCCGGGCATGCGGGACAGGGCCAGGTGGACGCCGACGACGTCGTGCCCGGCGTCCACGGCACGCGCCGCGGCGACGGCGGAGTCGACTCCCCCGGACATGGCGGCCAGGACCTTCACGGGCGGACTCCTCTCTCGACGACGGACGGGCGCTCCAGTCTAGACGCCCGGCCCCAGCAGCGTCCGCAGCGCGTCGATGAGCGCGGCCGTCTCGGCCAGCGTCGTCGTCCGGCCGAGGGTGAACCGCTGGGTGGCCCGCGCGTCGGCCTCCGTCCGCCCCGGCAGGGCCGCGACCACGTGCGACGGCTCGGCCACCCCGGCGGTGCACGCCGACCCGGACGAGGTGTCCAGTCCGGCCATGTCGAAGGAGAACAGCAGCGCGTCCGCCGTCCGGCCCGGCACGGTGATGTGGACGTTGCCGGGCAGTCGGCGCGTCCCCGGCGGCAGCGCCTGCCCCGTCGCCGGGTCGAGGTCCCGCGGCCCGGTCAGGCGCACCCCGTCCAGGGCGTCGACGGCGGCGATCACCTCGTCCCGCAGCCCGCCCAGGCGGGCGGCCTCGGCGGGCTGCTCCACGCCGGCCTCCGCCACGGCGGCCGCCAGCGCGGCGGCCAGGGCCACCGACACCGTGCCCGCGCGCAGGCGGCGTTCCTGGCCGCCGCCGTGCACCACGGCCTCCAGCGTGACGTCCCGGCGCACGAGCAGGGCACCGACCCCCACGGGGGCGCCGACCTTGTGCCCCGAGACGGCCAGGGTCGCGGCCCCGGACGCGGTGAAGTCCACGGGCACCGCCCCGAGGGCCTGGACGGCGTCGGTGTGCAACGGGACCCCGTGGTCGGCCGCGAGCCGGGCGGCCTCCGCGACGGGCTGGACCGTGCCGATCTCGTTGTTGGCCCACATCAGCGTGGCCAGGGCGGTCCGCTCGGGCGCGGCCGCCAGCGCGGCCCCCCATGCGGCGAGGTCGACCCGCCCGTCGTCGTCGACCGGGACGAGCACCGGCTCGGCGCCCTCGTGCGCGGCGAGCCAGTCCACCACGTCGAGGACTGCGTGGTGCTCGATGCCGGTCAGCACGATCCGGGTGCGCTCCGGCGCGACCGCGCGGCGGGCCCGGTACAGCCCCTGGACGGCGAGGTTGTCCGCCTCGGTGCCCCCGGACGTGAGGATCACCTCGGAGGGGTGCGCCCCGAGCGCCGCGGCGATGCGCTCCCGCGCCTCCTCGAGGTGCAGCTTGGCCCGGCGGCCGGAGGCGTGGAGGGAGGCCGGGTTGCCCGGCAGCGCGGCCGCCTCGGCCAGGGCCGCGAGCGCGGTGGGGCGCACCGTCGTGGTGGCGGCGTGGTCCAGGTGCACGCGGTCCGGGGTGGTCACCCGGCCAGTCTAGGAGCCGCGCCGGATGTGCCCCGGCTCAGTCCCTGGCGAGGAACCGCTCGACGTCGCGGGTCGGGCCCACCAGGAGGATCGTGTCCTCGGGCTCGAGCACGTAGTGACTCGGCGGGTAGAGCCACGTGCCGCGGCTGCGGACGGCGACCACGCGCATGCCCCGCTCCCCCGCGAGCCCGGTGGCTCGCAGGTCCCTGCCCAGCAGGCGCGACGGCGGCGTGGCCCGGACCATGGCCAGGCCCGGCTCGACCTCGACGAAGTCCTGGAACGACGTGCTGACCAGGTGCGCCACGCGGCGGCCCATGTCCCGCTCCGGGTGGACCACGTGCTCCACGCCGAGCTGACGCAGGATCTCGCCGTGGCGGTCGTCGTTGGCCTTGGCCCAGAGCTGGTGCGTCCCGAACCGCCGCATCAGCGAGACGGTGAGGATCGAGTCGGCGAGGTCGCCGCCGATGGCGACGACGACGTGGTCCATCTCGTGGACCGAGAGCTGGCGCATCGCCTCCTCGGCTGTGCTGTCCGCGCGGACGACGTGGGTCAGCCGGCCGTTGAGCGCCTGGACGGCCTCGGCGTCGGCGTCGACCCCCAGCACGTGGCAGTCGGACTCCATGAGCTCGAGGGCGACCCCGGAGCCGAACCGGCCGAGCCCGAGGACGGCCACGGTGGGGCGGTCGCCCCGGCGGGGGGCGAACAGGGAACGGGTGAGATCAACCAATGAGGGGCCTCTCCTTCGGGTACTCGAAGTGGCGGGTGCGGTCGGTCAGGGCCAGGCTGCCGGCGACGGTGGCGGGGCCGATGCGGCCGACGAACATGAGGAGCATGAGGATGCCCTGCGCGGCCGGCGGCAGCTGGGCGGTGATGCCGGTGGACAGGCCCACCGTGCCGAACGCGGACACGCACTCGAACAGGATCTGGTCGGTCGTGAACGAGGACAGGCCCATGAGCACCATCGTGGCGACGGCGATCGCGGTCGCGGAGAGCATGATCACGGTGATCGCCTCGCGGTGCGTGGTCCGGGAGAGCCGGCGGCCGAACGCATGGACGGCGCCCTCCCCCCGGATCTCCGCGAGCACGATGAACAGCAGGACGCTCGCCGTCGTGATCTTCACGCCCGAGGCGGTGCCGGCGGGGCCGCCGCCGATGAACATGAGCATGTCGGTGCCGAAGAGCGTCACGGGGTGCATCTGCCCGTAGTCCAGGGTGTTGAAGCCGGCGGTGCGGGTCGTGACGGACTGGAAGAACGCCGCGAGCACGCGCGAGGCCGGGTCCAGACCGCCCAGGGTCCGCGGGTTGGACCACTCGAGGACGAGGTACATGAGCGTGCCGCCCACCAGCAGCACCGCGGTGCCCACGAGCACGAGCCGGACCGTGAGGTTCCACCGCTCGGGTCGACGCAGGTCCCGCCGCAGGGTCAGCACGACCGGCAGGCCCAGGCCGCCCAAGATGATCGCCGCCGCGATCGGCAGGCAGATGAACGGGTCCGAGACGAAGCCCATGAGGTTGTCGCTGAACAGCGCGAACCCGGCGTTGTTGAATGCGGAGACCGCGTGGAAGACCCCCTGCCACAGTGCCTGGCCCGGGGACATCCCCACGCCCAGCCAGAAGCGCAGGCTCAGCAGCAGCGCCACCGAGGCCTCGACGGCCGTGGAGTACAGGATCAGGGCCCGCAGCACCCGGGGCAGGTCCCCGATCCCCTCGGCCCGGGTGGAGGCCGCGGCGTCGAGGCGCTGGGTGAGGCCGAGCCGCCGGAGGATCACCAGCCCCAGCAGCGACGTGAACGTCATGACGCCCAGGCCACCGAGCTTGATGAGCGCGAGGATCACGACCTGGCCCAGGGGTGTCCAGAACGTCTGGGTGTCCACGACGCCGAGTCCCGTCACCGTGGTGGCGCTGGTCGCCGTGAACGCGGCCTCCAGCGGGGTGGGCGCGCGGCCCTGATACGAGGCGGGCAGCAGCAGTGCGCCGGTGCCCGTCACGATGACGACGAGGAAGGACCCGACCACGAGCTGGGTCGGACGGATGCGGGGCCGACGCGGGCCGACCCGCGGCGACGAGGTGGATGCCACGGGAGGGAAATATAGTCCTCCCGGGGCGCACTGTCACCGTGCGGCGCCGATGGTTGAATGGCCGGGTGCCGACCCCCTCCGTCCCTCTCGTCCACCCGGTGCACCGGTTCGCCCACCAGGAGATCGACTTCCGCCGCCGGATCGTCACGATGGCCGTGGTCAACCGCACCCCGGACTCCTTCTACGACGACGGCGCCGGCGCCGTCCTGGAGGACGCCCTCGCCCAGGCCCACGCCGCGGCGGACGCCGGAGCCGAGTGGGTCGACGTCGGCGGCCTGCCGTTCGCGCCCGGGGCGGAGCTCGACCCCGCCGAGGAGGCGGCGCGGGTGGTCCCCCTGATCGCGGCCCTGCGGAGCGGAGACGGAGCCGGGTCGTCCGAGGCGTCGCGCCGGCTGATCCTCTCGGCGGACACGTTCCAGCCGGCCGTGGCCGAGGCGGCCCTGGCCGCGGGGGCGGACGTCGTCAACGACACCACGGGGCTGTTCCACGCGGACCTGGGCCGAGTGGTGGCCGCCGCGGGCGCGCACCTCGTGGTCACCCACTCCCTCGCCCACGTGCGCGGACCCCGGGCCGTGGTCCCCCGGCCGACGTACGGCGACGTCGTCACGGAGGTCCGCGACCACCTGCGGCGCACCGTCGACCGGGCCGTGGCGCTCGGCGTCCCCGAAGAGAGGATCATCGTGGACCCCGGCCACGATCTGAACAAGAACACCCGGCACACCCTCGAGATCACGCGGCGGCTGGACGAGATCGCCGCCCTGGGGCTGCCCGTGCTGGCCGCGGTCTCGAACAAGGACTTCATCGGCGAGAGCCTGGTCAAGCACCGGCACGAGCGGCTGCCCGGCTCGCTGGCCGCGGCCGCGGCCTGCGTGTACGGCGGCGCCCGGATCCTGCGCATGCACGACGCCGACGCCTCCGTCTCGGCGGCCCGCATGCTCGAGTGCGTGTTCGGGTGGCGTCAGCCGGCGCGCCTGGTCCACAACATGGGCGCGGAGAACCCGCCGCCGGACCGCAGCACCCTGGCCG
>NZ_RBLN01000131.1:0-5985 GCF_003989405.1 Micrococcus sp. HSID17227
GAGCGGGAGTGAGTCCCGGAGCAGTGCCTTCTGCTGGAGCTGCGGGAGGCGGCGGAGGGGGGGGGGGGGGGGCCGGAGTCCAGGGGGGGGCGCAGGAGGGTGCGGCCGTCCGCGAGGGGGGCGGGGGCCTTGGGCAGCCCGGCGCCGAGGCGGGTGCCGGCGCCGGCGGCAGCGATCACGAGGGCGGTGGGCATGGCCTCATCCTAGGGAGCGCGCCGGTGCCCGTGGCCCGGGACCCCCTCCGGCGGCGCCGGACGGGCCGGGGACGAGACAGGGGAGGGGCCCGCGTCGTGGACGCGGACCCCTCCCCTGCCGTGTGCTGCCCGTCAGCCCTCGAGCACCTTGTCCAGGCGACCCTCGGCCTCCTCCTCGGTGACCTTCTTGGCCAGCGCCAGCTCGGACACGAGCACCTGGCGAGCCTTCGCGAGCATGCGCTTCTCACCGGCGGACAGGCCGCGGTCCTGGTCGCGGCGCCACAGGTCGCGGACGACCTCGGCCACCTTGTTGACGTCGCCACTGGCGAGCTTCTCCAGGTTCGCCTTGTAACGGCGGGACCAGTTGGTCGGCTCCTCCACGTGCTCGGCGCGCAGGACCTCCATGACGTGCTCGAGCCCCTCCGCATCCACGACGTCACGCACGCCGACGAGGTCGACGTTCTCCGCAGGGACCTCGATGGTCAGGTCTCCCTGCGCCACCTTGAGCTTGAGGTACATCTTCTCCTCCCCCTTGATGGTGCGCATCTTGATCTCCTCGATCCGCGCAGCACCGTGATGGGGGTAGACGACGGTCTCTCCGACCTCAAAAACCATGTTGTTGTGCCCCTTTCAGTCGTCTCATTCTATCATGCGGCCTCGTCATGCCGCGCGCGCCGTCACATCTTCGGCCTCCGGATGTGATAGTGGACGACCCGGCGCCACGGGCCGGCCGGCGTCCCGGGATGCGGTAGCCTGACCTGGCAGGACCCCTGCCTCGGGGCTCCTGAGCACGTCATCGCACCTGAGGAGACCTCTGTGAAGAACGCATCCCGGCCCGCCCGGCGCCACCTCGCCGCAGGTGCGCTGGCCGCGGTCGCCCTGCTGGGCGCCACCGGCTGCTCCGCCGTGAGCCCGATCGCCACCGCCATCCAGTACTCCCCCTCGGACGGCATCAACGGCCAGGAGCAGGACTTCCTGAGCTACCGCAACCTCGCCCTCGTCGGCGACGGCGAGTCGGGCCCCGCCCGCCTGATCGGCACCGTGGAGAACACCTCCGGCCAGGATCAGACCTACACCTTCCAGGCCGAGGGCGGCGGCTCCGCGACCCTGAAGGTCCCCGCCGGCGAGAGCCGCAAGCTCGAGGACGAGGCGAACACAACCGTCCTGGAGCGCGAGGGCGTGTGGGTCGGCGAGAACCTGCCCGTGACCGTCTCCGGCAACGGCGGCACCGCCGACCTGGCCGTCCCGCTGCTGAGCGCCACCCAGGAGCAGTACCGTGACCTGCTCCCCGAGGGAGTCGAGCCCTCGGAGGAGGATCTCGTCGGGCACCTCCACGAGGAGACCCACCACTACGGCGAGGAGCACTGACCTCCGCCGGGCCTGCGCCCGGCACGCCACGGCCCCGGCCCCACCGCGAGGTGGAGCCGGGGCCGTCGTCGTCCCGGGTGCAGCGCGCCGGTCAGGCCTCGAACTTGTAGCCCAGGCCGCGCACCGTGACGAGGTAGCGGGGGCTCGAGGGATCGGGCTCGATCTTGGAGCGCAGGCGCTTCACGTGCACGTCGAGGGTCTTGGTGTCCCCCACGTAGTCGGAGCCCCACACGCGGTCGATCAGCTGGCCGCGGGTGAGCACGCGCCCGGCGTTGCGCAGCAGCATCTCCAGCAGCTCGAACTCCTTGAGCGGCAGGGACACCTGCTCGCCGTCCACGGAGACGACGTGCCGCTCGACGTCCATGCGCACGGGGCCGGCGCTGATGGTCGCCGACATCGGCTCCTCCTGCTCCCCCTGACGGCGCAGCACGGCGCGGACGCGGGCCACCAGCTCACGCGAGGAGTACGGCTTGGTCACGTAGTCGTCCGCCCCGAGCTCGAGGCCGACGACCTTGTCGATCTCCGAGTCCTTCGCGGTCAGCATGATCACGGGGACGTTGGAGCGCTGGCGCACCTGACGACACACCTCGGTGCCGGACATCCCCGGGAGCATCAGGTCCAGGAGGATCAGGTCCGCGCTGTCGCGCTCGAAGACGCTCAGCGCCTCGTTGCCGTCGGCGGCGACGGTGACCTCGAACCCCTCCTTCTCCAGGAGGTAGGACAGGGGGTCGCTGAACGACTCCTCGTCCTCCACGATCAGAATGCGGCTCATGCGCTCGTCTCCTTCCGGGTCGGGGGTGCGGCCGAGGCGGTCACCCGGTGACCGCGCCGCTCGGTGACGTGGGCGGCACCCGGCGCGCCGTCGACGGCGACACCGTCCCCCCACTCGGGCAGGCGGATGGTGAAGGTCGACCCGCGGCCCGGCTGGGACCAGAGGGTGACCTCCCCTCCGTGGTTGATGACGACGTGCTTGACGATGCTCAGCCCCAGGCCCGTGCCGCCCGTCTGACGCGACCGCGCCGCGTCCACGCGGTAGAAGCGTTCGAAGACCCGCTCCTGCTCCTCCGGGCTGATGCCGATGCCCTGGTCCGTGACGGTGACCTGCGCGAGCCCGTCCACGGAGCTCAGGCCGATGCCCACCGTGGTGCCCTCCGGGGAGTAGCGCACCGCGTTGTCCACCAGGTTGCGCACCGCGGTCATCAGCTGGTCCTGGTCCCCGTGCACCACCGCGTCCACGCGGCCGCCCACGCGCAGCGCGATGCCGCGGTCCTCGGCGGTCAGGCGCAGGCGGTCCACGGCGTCCGCGACGACGGCGTTGAGGTCCACAGGCCCTCCGTCCTGGACCACGTCCTTGGCCTGCAGCCGGGAGAACTCGATGATGTCCTGCACGAGGGCCGTGAGCCGGCGGGACTCGACGCCCAGCCGTGCGGCGAAGCGACGCACCGCCTCCTCGTCCTCCGCGGCGTCGCCGATGGCCTCGGAGAGCAGGGAGATGGCGCCCACCGGCGTCTTGAGCTCGTGCGAGACGTTGACGACGAAGTCGTGGCGCATGGCCTCGGTGCGGGTCACGTCCGTGCGGTCGTCGGCGAGGATCAGGATGTACTCCTCGTCCAGCGGGGCCACGCGCAGCTCGACGACGAGGCTCGACTGCCCGAGGGGTCCTCGGGGCAGCTCCATGCGGCGCTCGACGATGACGCCGTCGGCCCGCACGGTCCGCGTGAGCTCCCGCAGCTGGTCCTGGACGAGCGAGTGCCCCCGCACCAGGCCCAGGGCGTAGGCCGCGGGGTTCGCGCGCACCACGCCGTCGACGTCGTCCACCACCGCGTACGCGCGGCCGACCACGGAGAGGACCTCGGCGGCGCCCGGCGCCAGGGTGGGTTCGCCGACCGTCAGGTCCACCGTCCGCGAGCGCTCGGACGCCCGGAAGGCCAGCATGGAGGCCACTCCGGTGAACAGTCCGACCGCTCCGCACAGCAGGCCGATGATGACGGGATCCACGGCACCAGACTAGCCTCTGGCGGCCCGGAGACGGGCTGCCCCGGCCCCGCCAGACGCCGGACGATCGGCGTTCATGGGCCGTTCATCTTGCCCTGCCAGGGTGGACCGTTGCCCCGGGGAGTCGGGGTCGGCGGCGCACGGGCGTCGCCGGGGAGAGGAGACCATGCGCGAGCTCTACCGAGCCGACCTCGAACGGCTGGGCCGCGACCTGACCGAGATCGCCCGCCTCGTGCACCGCGCCATGATGGACGCGCAGGCCGCCCTCGAGGCGGCCGACGTGCACGGCGCCGAACGGGTCATCTCGGAGGACGCGCGGATCGACCAGCTGCAGGAGTCCCTCGACGAGCAGGCCGTGCGCATCCT
The DNA here is from genome assembly GCF_003989405.1 of Micrococcus sp. HSID17227. NCBI lineage: Bacteria > Bacillati > Actinomycetota > Actinomycetes > Micrococcales > Micrococcaceae > Micrococcus > Micrococcus sp. HSID17227. The sequence goes on from NZ_RBLN01000131.1 coordinate 3,924, forward strand.
GGCGCTGCAGGCGCCCGTGGCCACGGACCTGCGCACCGTCGTCGCCACGCTGCGGATGAGCTCCTCGCTCGAGCGCATGGGCGACCTCGCCCGCCACGTGGCCCAGCTGACCCGGCTGCGCTACCCCGAGCACGTCATCCCGGAACAGGTCCGGACCGTGATCACCGCGATGTGCGACGCCGCCGTGGAGGTGGCCGAGGAGGTCGTCCTGCTGCTCGAGACCCAGGACCTGGCGCACGGGGACCGGATCGACGCCCTCAACGAGGACGTCAACGCGCTGCACCTGTCCGTCTTCCGCGCGATCGCCGCCCCGGACTGGAGCGCGACGCCGGCCACCACCACGGACGTCACGCTGGCCTCGCGCTACCTCGAGCGGTTCACGGACCACGGCCTGTCCGTGGCCGCCAAGGTGCGCTACCTCGTCACGGGCGAGTGGGCGACCCACCGCCCGGACGCCACCGGCTCCTGACCGTCCCCGACGCCACGGGCCGGGCCCCCGGCGGGGTCCCGGCCCGTCGTCGTCGGACGCGTCAGTGCGCGGAGCCCTGGGCGGCCACGGCGGCGGCGCCGGCGGCGGCGGCCTCCGGGTCGAGGTAGCGGCCGTTCGCGGTGATCGGCTTGCAGTTCTGGTCCAGCTCGTAGACCAGCGGGATGCCCGTCGGGATGTTCAGGCCCGCGATGTCCTCGTCCGAGATGCCGTCCAGGTGCTTGACCAGGGCGCGCAGCGAGTTGCCGTGCGCGGCGATCAGCACGGTCTTGCCGGCCTTGAGGTCGGGCAGGATCTGCTCCTCCCAGTAGGGCAGCAGGCGGTCGATGACCTGCTTGAGGGCCTCGGTGCGGGGGGCGTCCTTGCCCAGGTCCGCGTAGCGCTCGTCGCCGATCTGGGAGAACTCGGAGTCGTCGTCCAGGGCGGGCGGCGGGGTGTCGAAGGACCGGCGCCAGACCATGAACTGCTCCTCGCCGAACTCCTCCTTCACCTGGGCCTTGTCCTTGCCCTGCAGGGCGCCGTAGTGGCGCTCGTTCAGGCGCCAGCTGCGCTTGACCGGGATCCACTGGCGGTCCGCGGCCTCGAGGGCCAGGTTGGCCGTGGTGATGGCGCGCTTGAGCAGGGACGTGTGGACCACGTCCGGGCGGATGCCCTCCGCCTCCAGCAGCTCACCGCCGCGGGCGGCCTCGGCGCGCCCCTTCTCGGTCAGCGGGACGTCCACCCAGCCGGTGAACAGGTTCTTCTCGTTCCATTCGCTCTGACCGTGCCGCAGCAGGACCAGCGTGTACGTGGTGTTCGCCATGTCACCATCCTAGGCGGACCCGTCCCGCCGCTCCCCTACGCTGGAGCCCATGGTGGAGAAGGCCCGGCGGCTGCGCGCGCGCACGACGCCCGGCCCAGTCCCGGCACGGGGCCCGCAGGGCCACATCACCCGCGGCACGACGGCGGCGCAGCGGATGCGCCGGGTGGACCGCTGGCTCACGGACGTGCACGGCCCCCTGCTGCGGCGCACTCACCGCCCGCTGGCCGTGGACCTGGGCCTCGGCGCGGGGCCGGTGACCGCCGTCGAGATGGCCCAGCGGCTGCGCGTGCAGAACCCGGCCCTCGAGCTGGTGGGCCTCGAGATCGACCCCGCTCGGGTGGCCCGGGCGCGGGAGCGGGCCGGCGGCCTGCCGGGGGTCACCTGGGCGGTCGGCGGCTTCGAGCTGCCCGTGCCGCGGCCGCCCACCGTGGTGCGCGCGTTCAACGTGCTGCGCCAGTACCGGGAGGAGGACGTGCCCGCGATCTGGTCCCTGCTGTGCGCGGGGCTCGCCGACGACGGCGTCCTCGTGGAGGGCACCTGCTCCGAGGACGGCCGGCGGGCGGCCTGGGTGGACCTGCGTCGGGACGGGCCCGCGAGCCTGACCGTGGCCCTCCGGCTGGGGTCCTTCGCCCGCCCCTCGGACGTGGCGGCGCGCCTGCCGAAGGTCCTCATCCACCGGCACGTACCCGGCGAGCCCGTCCATCGGCTCCTGGCGGAGGCCGACGCCGCGTGGGCCGCGCACGCCCCGCTCGCGGCCTACGGGACGCGGCAGC
>NZ_RBLN01000132.1:0-5875 GCF_003989405.1 Micrococcus sp. HSID17227
TCCTCCCCGGTGTAGCCGGTGCGGGCCAGCAGCACCTCGATCCCGGCCACGGTGGCCGGCTCGGCGGAGTAGTACTTTAGGTCTGCGACCAGCTGGCGCCGCGTCGTCTCCCTGGACCTGGACGCCCTGGCCGCGCTGCCCGCCGCCGTGCGCCACCGCGTGATCGCGCGCGCCGCCCGCGCCGCGGGAGGGCAGGCCCCGCCCCACGAACGGATCCTCGCGGTGGACACCCTCGTGACGGGCGCCCACGCGGGGGGCACGTCGGCCGGTCCGGTGGAGCTGCCCGGCGGGGTGGCCGCGCATCGGGCGTGTGCCAGACTGGACCTCATCCCCTGCCTTCCCGGTCCCTGACTGCGGCCCGGCCCGGCATTCCCGCACGAGCACTCACCAGGAGCGGCGCATGGACGCACAGGATGTCCAGAACGACCTCAGCCACGTCCTCATGTCCCGCGAGGACGTGCAGGGCACGATCACGGACCTGGCCCGCCAGATCGACCGCGACTACGCGGACAAGGACCTGCTCATCGTCGCCGTGCTCAAGGGCGCGGTGATGGTGGTCGCCGACCTCACCCGCGCCCTGCACTCCCACGTGGAGCTGGACTTCATGGCGGTCTCCTCCTACGGCTCCGGCACCAAGTCCTCCGGCGTGGTGCGCATCCTCAAGGACCTCGACGCGGACCTCACGGGCCGGCACGTCCTGATCGTCGAGGACATCATCGACTCCGGTCTGACCCTGTCCTGGCTCAAGGCCAACCTCGAATCCCGCGGCCCCGCCTCGGTCGAGATCTGCACCCTGCTGCGCAAGCCGGAGGCCATGAAGGTGGACATCGACGTGAAGTACGTCGGGCGGGACATCCCCAACGAGTTCGTGGTGGGCTACGGCCTGGACTACGCGGAGAAGTACCGCAACCTGGACTTCGTGGGCACCCTCGCCCCGCACGTGTACAGCTGACCGGGGGCCCGGCCCGGCGTGGCCGCCGCAGCAGCGACCTGTCACGTGAGCGGTCGCTCTGAGGTGCCATTCACGCCCCATTCCGACTCCTTGCGTGACAGGTCGCCGGCGTCCCCGAGGTGACGGCGCACCTCCACGATCACGCGCGTGAATCCGCGGCGAGCGTCGGAGGAGGACACGGTGATGTTCCGGTAGCCCCGTCGCTCGAAGGCCGCGTTGCGCTGCACGTCACGGTCGATCTGGCGATCCGCGCCGTGGTGGCCGCCGTCGTAGTGCAGGGCCACTCTCGCCTGCCGATAGCCCAGGTCCGCCGTCGCGGGGTGGTGCAGGGAGAACTCCGGGTCCCAGACCTCGAGCTGCAGTGCGGGCTCGGGGAGCCCGGCGGCCCTCAGCGCGAGCCGCAGCCGCGTCTCCTTCGGCGAGTGCGCCCCCACCCGGACCAGCGTGGCGGCGGTGCGGAGCCGTCGTCGCCGGTTGTGCGCGGACGGGCTGGTCTCGGCCGCCTGGGTCAGGGCCGCCCGGGTCCGCTCGGCGGCGCCCGGGCCGCCGGACAGCTCCGCCCGGCGGACGAGATGGTCGCCGAGGATGACGAGCTCGTCGTCGTCGAGCAGGGCGGCGAGGTCGACCCAGAGACGGGGCGGGGCGGTGACGTGCCAGGCCAGGCCGCCGATCCGCACGCGCTCCACATCCGCGGGCGGGAGCGCCGTCCGGTGGGAGGTGACGCCGGGGAGGGAGAGCTGGCCACGGTCTCGCGGGCGGCTCACGTGGACGTCGTCCCCCGCGTCCAGTCGCTCCGGCAGCCAGATCTCCCGGGCGCGGGCCGCGGTCTGGTGCGACACCACCGTGGTGGCGCGGTGCCGGGCGAGTCGCAGCAGGAGCTCGTGTTGGGTGGCCGAGAGCGGGGTGCTCCACCGGTAGGGGGAGGAGCCGGCCACGGGGCGCTCGACGGCGGCCGGGGTGGCCTCACGCCGGCGGTAGAGGCCCCGGGCGAGGCGTTCGACGTCGGAGCGACGCAGCCGGTTGCGGTCGATGCCGGCGGCCCTCGCCTGCGCGGCGGTGAAGGGGCCGTGAAGCAAGGCCGCGGGAAGCGGGGCGGGGTGACGCATGGTGCCAGCCTGGCGCGGTGGAGCGGGCGGCGTCCTGAGCCGCCGCCGGCCTGGGGAGGGATGCGGGTGCACGGGGGTCTGTGCAGGCGGGGACGCAGGGGCGCGGTCGCAGCGCCAGCGTTCCTGTCATGCGAGCGGTCGCTCTGAGGTGCGATCCACGCGCCATTCCGACCCCTCGCATTCCCGGTGGGTGCCAGGACGGTGCTGGCCGACGTCGGCGCCGGCTGACCGCCCGCGCCCTGTCCACCTGACGCGAACAGTCAGCGGACACCCGGGCGGGGCCGGTACCGTGGAGGCTTGACCCGGGCGCGACGTCGGCCCTGCGCCGGCCCCGGCTGCACGGCGGCCGCCCCGGGGAGCCCGGCCCCCGCGGCAGACCAGGAGACACTCGGACCGTGAAGAAGCTGTTCAACAAGCCCTACGTCTGGATCCTGCTGGGCCTGCTGGTCCTCGCCGTCGCGATCCCGCTGACCACGTCACAGAGCGGCCGCACCATGGTGGACACCAACGTGGGCATGGCCCTGCTGAAGGACGACAAGGCCGCGCAGGCCCGCGTGGTGGACGGGGACCAGCGCGTGGACCTCACCCTGCGTGAGCCCTACAAGCAGGACGACCGGGACCTCGGCAAGGAGGTCTACTTCTACTTCGCCACCGCGCGCGCCACGGACGTGGTCACCGCGGTGGACGACTCGGCCCTGGACGGCTACACGGACGAGCCGGTGCGGAGCAACTGGTTCCTCTCGCTGCTCGGCTTCATGGTTCCGTTCCTGCTCATCGCACTGCTGTTCTGGTTCCTGATGTCCCGCATGCAGGGCGGCGGCGGCAAGGTCATGCAGTTCGGCAAGTCCCGCGCCAAGCTGATCAACAAGGACAACCCGGACGTGCTGTTCAAGGACGTCGCGGGCGCGGACGAGGCCGTGGAGGAGCTCCAGGAGATCAAGGAGTTCCTCACCGTGCCGGACCGCTTCCGCGCCGTGGGCGCCAAGATCCCCAAGGGCGTGCTGCTCTACGGCCCGCCCGGCACGGGCAAGACCCTCCTCGCCAAGGCCGTGGCCGGTGAGGCCGGCGTGCCGTTCTACTCGATCTCCGGCTCGGACTTCGTGGAGATGTTCGTGGGCGTCGGCGCCTCGCGCGTGCGCGACCTCTTCGAGCAGGCCAAGTCCAACGCGCCCGCCATCATCTTCGTGGACGAGATCGACGCCGTCGGCCGGCACCGCGGCGCAGGCATCGGCGGCGGCAACGACGAGCGCGAGCAGACCCTGAACCAGATGCTCGTGGAGATGGACGGCTTCGACGCCTCCACGAACGTCATCATGATCGCCGCGACCAACCGCCCGGACGTCCTGGACCCGGCGCTGCTGCGCCCGGGCCGCTTCGACCGCCAGATCCCCGTGGACGCCCCGGACCTCGAGGGCCGTGCCAGGATCCTCGAGGTGCACGCGCAGGGCAAGCCGATCGCCCTGGACGTGGACCTGCGCTCCCTGGCCAAGCGCACCCCCGGCTACACGGGTGCGGACCTGGCCAACGTGATCAACGAGGCCGCGCTGCTCACGGCGCGCTCGAACAACAACGTGATCGACAACCACGCCCTGGACGAGGCCGTGGACCGCGTGATGGCCGGCCCGCAGAAGCGCACCCGCCTGATGAACGAGCACGAGCGCAAGGTCACCGCCTACCACGAGGGCGGCCACGCGCTCGTGGCGGCCGGCCTGCGCAACTCCGCCCCGGTCACCAAGATCACGATCCTGCCCCGCGGCCGCGCCCTGGGCTACACGATGGTGGTCCCGGAGGACGACAAGTACTCCGTCACCCGCAACGAGCTCCTGGACCAGCTCGCGTACGCGATGGGCGGGCGCGTGGCGGAGGAGATCGTGTTCAAGGACCCGTCCACGGGCGCCGCGAACGACATCCAGAAGGCCACGGACACGGCCCGCAAGATGGTCACCGAGTACGGCATGTCCGCCAAGGTGGGCGCCGTCAAGCTCGGCGGCGGCAGCTCCGAGCCCTTCGTGGGCGGCGCCGCCGGCGGCTCCTCCCGCGAGTACTCCGAGGAGCTGGCGTACCTGGTGGACGTCGAGGTCCGCACCCTGCTGGACCAGGCCCATGCCGAGGCCCACTGGGTGCTCACGGAGAACCGGGACGTCCTGGACCGCCTGGCCTACGAGCTGCTGGAGAAGGAGACGCTCACCCAGGAGGCCATCGCCGCCATCTTCGCGGACGTGCGCAAGCGGCCCGAGCGCGGCGTGTGGCTGGCCTCGGACGACCGGCTCCCGCAGGACATCCCGCCCGTCCGCTCCCCCTCCGAGCGCCGCTCGCGGCATGACGGCGGGCAGCAGACCCCCGTCGGCGTCGAGGGCACCACGGTGCCGGTGCGTCCGGAGGGCGCGCCGCCGTCGTCGCTGGGCGGGGACGCGGCCGGCCCCGGCCTGCCGCCGCACGGCGGCCCGAGCAACACGCCGGGCCCCGGCGAGGGACCGACCTTTTGACCGCGCAGGAGACCCGCATGACAGCCCACACCCCCGACGACGCCGTCCCCGGCACGTTCGACCCGGACTCCACCGCGGTGGACCGGCCGCGCATCGAGGCGGCGGTGCGGGAGATCCTGCTGGCGATCGGTGAGGACCCGGACCGCGAGGGCCTGGCGGACACCCCGGCGCGGGTGGCCAAGGCCTACGCGGAGTTCTTCGCGGGCCTGCACCAGAGCCCGGACCAGGTGCTCGGCACCACGTTCGACATCGCGCACGAGGAGCTCGTGCTGGTGAAGGACATCCCGTTCTACTCGACCTGCGAGCACCACCTGGTGCCGTTCCACGGCGCCGCGCACATCGGCTACATCCCCTCCGCCGAGGGCCGCGTGACGGGGCTGTCCAAGCTGGCCCGCCTCGTGGAGCTGTACGCGCGGCGTCCGCAGGTGCAGGAGCGGCTGACCACGCAGGTGGTGGAGGCGCTCATGGAGCACCTGGCCCCGCGCGGGGCGATCGTGGTGGTGGAGGCCGAGCACATGTGCATGTCCATGCGGGGTGTGCGCAAGCCGGGCGCGAAGACCGTCACCTCGGCGGTCCGCGGCCAGCTGCGGGATCCGTCCACGCGCTCGGAGGCGATGAGCCTCATCATGCACGGCTGAGGACCACCGACGGCGGAGGAGGACACGTGGACGAGAGCATCGACGCGGCGGCGCGGGAGGCGAACCGCGCCCTGCTGGGGCGGCTGCCCGAAGCCCGCACCCTGGTCATGGGCATCCTCAATGTCACCCCTGACTCGTTCTCGGACGGCGGGGAGCACGCCACCGTCCGCGCGGCTCTCGACCACGCCCGGCGCATGGTCGCGGACGGCGCGGACATCGTGGACGTGGGCGGGGAGTCCACCCGCCCCGGGGCCCGCGCCGTGCCGCCGGCCGAGGAGCAGGAGCGCATCCTGCCCGTGATCGAGGCGCTGCTGGCCGAGGACGTCGTCGTCTCCGTGGACACGCGCCACACCGCCACCGCCCGGGCCGCCCTGGCGCTGGGGCCGGTGATCGTCAACGACGTCTCCGGCCTCGCCCACGAGCCGGAGATGCCGGCGCTGATCGCCGCGTCGGGCGCGCCCTACATCCTCATGCACAACCGCGGGAACCCGCAGACCATGGACGGGCTGGCCGTCTACGAGGACACCGTCCCGGACGTCGTGTGCGAGCTGCGGGACGTGGCCGGCCGCTTCCTCGCCGCGGGCGTCGAGCCCGCGCAGCTGATCGTCGACCCGGGCCTGGGCTTCGCGAAGGCCGGCGAGCAGAACTGGGAGCTGCTGCGCGGCCTCGAGTGGCTCCGCGCCATGGGCCACC
>NZ_RBLN01000133.1:0-6043 GCF_003989405.1 Micrococcus sp. HSID17227
ACGCCGGGTGTCACCCCTGATTTTGTGTTCGGTGGGATTCGTGTGTAGAGTTCCATCTCGTGCTCAAGACGCCGACCGGGTGACCGGGAGGCGGGGTGAAGAACACAGAATCCGCGGATTCATGCCGAGAATGGCAGGTCCAGGGCGGGTGGTGCTCACCGGGTGCGCGGCCGGCAGTGATGCGGGTCGGGATTCCTGAAGAAGATGATCTGGTTTGACAGCCGGGAATCATGTGGTAAGCTTTTCAAGGCCTTCCACGTGGATGGTCCGGTGAGTGTCTGACACCGCGTTGAGCGGAGTTGACATGGTCGGATCATGTGGTAAGGTTTTCTAGCCCGACCATGTGAACGGACGGTGAATGCTTCGGACACGGAGTTGACACGGTCGAAACGGATGGTCTAGGATGGAGAAGTTGCTCCAGAGCGAAACGGCCCGCGGAGCGGGTCGCTGAAGCTGGAAGCGCCTGTTGTTTGAGAACTCAATAGTGTGCCAAGTTTGTTGATGCCAATTGTTTTAACACATATTGGTTGATCATCGCCTGCCACCCCCGTGGTGTGGTGATGGTTTGCTAGGTATTGAATGGATGTCGTGGTGGTTATTTCCGGCTGCCACGGTGTTGTTCTGTAATTTTTTTACGGAGAGTTTGATCCTGGCTCAGGATGAACGCTGGCGGCGTGCTTAACACATGCAAGTCGAACGATGAAGCCCAGCTTGCTGGGTGGATTAGTGGCGAACGGGTGAGTAACACGTGAGTAACCTGCCCTTAACTCTGGGATAAGCCTGGGAAACTAGGTCTAATACCGGATAGGAGCGCCTACCGCATGGTGGGTGTTGGAAAGATTTATCGGTTTTGGATGGACTCGCGGCCTATCAGCTTGTTGGTGAGGTAATGGCTCACCAAGGCGACGACGGGTAGCCGGCCTGAGAGGGTGACCGGCCACACTGGGACTGAGACACGGCCCAGACTCCTACGGGAGGCAGCAGTGGGGAATATTGCACAATGGGCGAAAGCCTGATGCAGCGACGCCGCGTGAGGGATGACGGCCTTCGGGTTGTAAACCTCTTTCAGTAGGGAAGAAGCGAAAGTGACGGTACCTGCAGAAGAAGCACCGGCTAACTACGTGCCAGCAGCCGCGGTAATACGTAGGGTGCGAGCGTTATCCGGAATTATTGGGCGTAAAGAGCTCGTAGGCGGTTTGTCGCGTCTGTCGTGAAAGTCCGGGGCTTAACCCCGGATCTGCGGTGGGTACGGGCAGACTAGAGTGCAGTAGGGGAGACTGGAATTCCTGGTGTAGCGGTGGAATGCGCAGATATCAGGAGGAACACCGATGGCGAAGGCAGGTCTCTGGGCTGTAACTGACGCTGAGGAGCGAAAGCATGGGGAGCGAACAGGATTAGATACCCTGGTAGTCCATGCCGTAAACGTTGGGCACTAGGTGTGGGGACCATTCCACGGTTTCCGCGCCGCAGCTAACGCATTAAGTGCCCCGCCTGGGGAGTACGGCCGCAAGGCTAAAACTCAAAGGAATTGACGGGGGCCCGCACAAGCGGCGGAGCATGCGGATTAATTCGATGCAACGCGAAGAACCTTACCAAGGCTTGACATGTTCTCGATCGCCGTAGAGATACGGTTTCCCCTTTGGGGCGGGTTCACAGGTGGTGCATGGTTGTCGTCAGCTCGTGTCGTGAGATGTTGGGTTAAGTCCCGCAACGAGCGCAACCCTCGTTCCATGTTGCCAGCACGTAATGGTGGGGACTCATGGGAGACTGCCGGGGTCAACTCGGAGGAAGGTGAGGACGACGTCAAATCATCATGCCCCTTATGTCTTGGGCTTCACGCATGCTACAATGGCCGGTACAATGGGTTGCGATACTGTGAGGTGGAGCTAATCCCAAAAAGCCGGTCTCAGTTCGGATTGGGGTCTGCAACTCGACCCCATGAAGTCGGAGTCGCTAGTAATCGCAGATCAGCAACGCTGCGGTGAATACGTTCCCGGGCCTTGTACACACCGCCCGTCAAGTCACGAAAGTTGGTAACACCCGAAGCCGGTGGCCTAACCCTTGTGGGGGGAGCCGTCGAAGGTGGGACCAGCGATTGGGACTAAGTCGTAACAAGGTAGCCGTACCGGAAGGTGCGGCTGGATCACCTCCTTTCTAAGGAGCATTAGTGCCCGTTGCATCACCGCGTGTGTGATGGCGGGTTGCTCATGGGTGGAACATCAATGAATGGTGCCAGTGGTGGTGCCGGCAGTGCTCGAGTACGTCATGCCTTTGCGGGTGTGGTTGGAATGGGTGGTGTTGGTGGCTGCGAGCTGGTGTTGGCACACTGTTGGGTCCTGGAACAGCAGGCACCCTGATCTGTGAGGGTTGGGGTTGTTGTTTCTGGTCTCCGTATCTTGTGAAGCTGGCCTTGTGGGTTGGTGGATGGGGTGTGGGTTGTTGTTTGAGAACTGCATAGTGGACGCGAGCATCTTATTTTTTTTGTTGCTGCATCGTTGATCGCACTGTTCCCCCTGGGGTGGTGTGTGAGGTGTGGTGATGCCGAGAATGACATCTTAGTTAGATATTGCTCATTTGAGGACTTTCATTGTGTGTGAAAGTTTCCAAGGGCGCATGGTGGATGCCTTGGCAACAGGAGCCGAAGAAGGACGTGGGAATCTGCGATAAGCCTGGTGGAGTCGATAACCGGACGTTGAGACCAGGATTTCCGAATGGGGAAACCCCGCACGACGTGTCGTGTGACCCCCGGTTGAACACATAGACCGGGTGGAGGGAACGTGGGGAAGTGAAACATCTCAGTACCCACAGGAAGAGAAAACAAAAGTGATTCCGTTAGTAGTGGCGAGCGAACGCGGATGGGGCTAAACCGTATGTGTGTGATACCCGGCAGGGGTTGCATGTGCGGTGTTGTGGGCCCCTCCTTGTCATGTCTGCCGGCATGGCGCAGTGAGGTGCGGGCATATAGACGAACCAGTGTGGATGCTGGACCGTAGAGGGTGAGAGTCCCGTAGTCGAAATGTGTTCCGCCGCTGTTGGAGGGTTGCCCGAGTAGCACGGGGCCCGAGGAATCCCGTGTGAATCTGCCAGGACCACCTGGTAAGCCTGAATACTACCTGTTGACCGATAGCGGATCAGTACCGTGAGGGAATGGTGAAAAGTACCCCGGGAGGGGAGTGAAATAGTACCTGAAACCATGTGCCTACAAACCGTTGGAGCCTTCTTGTGGGGTGACAGCGTGCCTTTTGAAGAATGAGCCTGCGAGTTAGTGATACGTGGCGAGGTTAACCCGTGTGGGGAAGCCGTAGCGAAAGCGAGTCTGAATAGGGCGATTGAGTCGCGTGTCCTAGACCCGAAGCGGAGTGATCTACCCATGGCCAGGTTGAAGCGCGTGTAAGAGCGCGTGGAGGACCGAACCCACTTCAGTTGAAAATGGAGGGGATGAGCTGTGGGTAGGGGTGAAAGGCCAATCAAACTCCGTGATAGCTGGTTCTCCCCGAAATGCATTTAGGTGCAGCGTCACGTGTTTCTTCCCGGAGGTAGAGCTACTGGATGGACGATGGGCCCTACAAGGTTACTGACTTCAGCCAAACTCCGAATGCCGGGAAGTGAGAGCGTGGCAGTGAGACTGTGGGGGATAAGCTTCATAGTCGAGAGGGAAACAGCCCAGACCACCGGTTAAGGCCCCTAAGCGTGTGCTAAGTGGGAAAGGATGTGGAGTTGCTGAGACAACCAGGAGGTTGGCTTAGAAGCAGCCACCCTTGAAAGAGTGCGTAATAGCTCACTGGTCAAGTGATTCCGCGCCGACAATGTAGCGGGGCTCAAGTACACCGCCGAAACCGTGGCATTCAGTTTTGCTGGATGGGTAGGGGAGCGTCGTTCACGAGGTGAAGCCAGCGGGTAACTTCTGGTGGATTGTGGACGAGTGAGAATGCAGGCATGAGTAGCGAAAGACGGGTGAGAAACCCGTCCGCCGGATGACTAAGGGTTCCAGGGTCAAGCTAATCTGCCCTGGGTAAGTCGGGACCTAAGGCGAGGCCGACAGGCGTAGTCGATGGACAACGGGTTGATATTCCCGTACCAGTGAAGAACCGTCCATGTTGAGCCGGTGATACTAACCGCCCGAACCATCCCGAACCCCGTCTTTGACGGGGTCGGTGATGGGGAGCGCGGGACCTGAACCGGGGAGGCAAGCGCATTAACAGGTGTGACGCAGGAAGGTAGCCGGGCCGGGCAATGGAAATGACCTGGTCTAAGGGTGTAGGGCTGCCGGTAGGTAAATCCGCCGGCTGTATGCCTGAGACCTGATGGGCGCCCACATGGTGGGTGATCCGGTGATCCTATGCTGCCTAGAAAAGCATCGGCGCGAGGTTCAAACTGCCCGTACCCTAAACCGACACAGGTGGTCAGGTAGAGAATACTAAGGCGATCGAGAGAATCATGGTTAAGGAACTCGGCAAAATGCCCCCGTAACTTCGGGAGAAGGGGGGCCCCAACCTTGAGCACCACGTGCTGGTGTGAGGGGATCGGGGCCGCAGAGACCAGGGGGAAGCGACTGTTTATCAAAAACACAGGTCCATGCGAAGTCGTAAGACGATGTATATGGACTGACTCCTGCCCGGTGCTGGAAGGTTAAGGGGACCCGTTAGCTTCGGCGAAGCGGAGAACTTAAGCCCCAGTAAACGGCGGTGGTAACTATAACCATCCTAAGGTAGCGAAATTCCTTGTCGGGTAAGTTCCGACCTGCACGAATGGAGTAACGACTTCCCCGCTGTCTCAACCATGAACTCGGCGAAATTGCATTACGAGTAAAGATGCTCGTTACGCGCAGAAGGACGGAAAGACCCCGTGACCTTTACTATAGTTTGGTATTGGTATTCGGTGTGACTTGTGTAGGATAGGTGGGAGACTGTGAAGCGGGCACGCCAGTGTTCGTGGAGTCGCCGTTGAAATACCACTCTGGTCACTCTGGATATCTAACTTCGGCCCGTGATCCGGGTCAGGGACAGTGCCTGATGGGTAGTTTAACTGGGGCGGTTGCCTCCTAAAATGTAACGGAGGCGCCCAAAGGTTCCCTCAGCCTGGTTGGCAATCAGGTGTCGAGTGCAAGTGCACAAGGGAGCTTGACTGTGAGAGTGGCAGCTCGAGCAGGGACGAAAGTCGGGACTAGTGATCCGGCGGCTCGTTGTGGAACGGCCGTCGCTCAACGGATAAAAGGTACCTCGGGGATAACAGGCTGATCTTGCCCAAGAGTCCATATCGACGGCATGGTTTGGCACCTCGATGTCGGCTCGTCGCATCCTGGGGCTGGAGTAGGTCCCAAGGGTTGGGCTGTTCGCCCATTAAAGCGGTACGCGAGCTGGGTTCAGAACGTCGTGAGACAGTTCGGTCCCTATCCTCTGCGCGCGTTGGAAATTTGAGAAGGTCTGTCCTTAGTACGAGAGGACCGGGACGGACGAACCTCTGGTATGTCAGTTGTACCGCCAGGTGCATGGCTGATTAGCTACGTTCGGGATGGATAACCGCTGAAAGCATCTAAGCGGGAAGCCGGCTTCGAGATGAGATTTCCTTGCCCCTTTGAGGGTGTGAGGCCCCCAGCTAGAACACTGGGTTGATAGGCTGGATGTGGAAGCGAGGACTGAAGACTCGTGAAGCTGACCAGTACTAATAGGCCGATGACTTACACACACTCTTATTCCATTGCTTGCTTCAAGGTGATGGGTTGGTGTTCGCGTCCACTGTGCGGTTGTCTGATTGCAACCGGCTGTCCATGTGTTGGTGGATGGTTGGGGTGTTTCAGTTGAATAGTGTCACTGTTGTGTGACCCGTAGGTTTCCCTGCTGTTGCCCGTGTTGAGGGTGGTGGTGTGGGGTTAGGGTTACGGCGGTCATAGCGTGGGGGAAACGCCCGGTTCCATTCCGAACCCGGAAGCTAAGGCCCACAGCGCCGATGGTACTGCAACCGGGAGGTTGTGGGAGAGTAGGTCGCCGCCGGACATTTTTTGAGGGAGGGCCTCGCACTGTTGGTGCGAGGCCCTTCCCGCATT
>NZ_RBLN01000134.1:0-5662 GCF_003989405.1 Micrococcus sp. HSID17227
TCGGGCCGGCGCCGTGACGAGGTTCTCCGAGTAGGAGTCCAGGCCGAACTCGGGCACGGTCGTCTTGCCGAGGGTGACGGTGCCGGCCCCGCGCAGGCGGAGCGCGAGCGGGTCGTCCTGCGCGGCCGGCGGCGCGTCGGCCAGCAGGGCGGAGCCGAACCGCGTGGGCATCCCGCGCACGTCGATCAGGTCCTTGTACGCCAGCGGAAGGCCGTGCAGGGAGGCGGGGGCGCCGTCGTCGTCCGGGGCGGGGGAGGTGTGCGGACCGGGCACGGCCCGGGGCGCGACGCGCGGGTGGGCCGCGTCCAGCTCGGCCGCACGGGTCCGGGCCCCCTCGGCGTCGAGGAGGGCGAACGCGCCGAGGTCCGCGTGGGCCTGGGCCGCGGCGAGGGCGGCCTCCGTGACCTCCCGGGCGCTCAGCTCCCCGGCGGCGAGGTCCTCCCGCAGGCGCACGGCCGAGCGGTCCAGGAGCCGGGCTGGGCCGGGGGCAGAGGGGGTGCGGTCGTCGTCGTCGGCGGCGGGTGCGGCGTCGGAGGTCTGCATGCGGCCGAGCCTAACGGGCGTGGCCCGGGTCATGGACGGCGGGGCCTTCCTGGGACGTCCGGGCGGGTGGCTACGCTGAAGCCATGAGCGCCTTCGAGACCGTCGATGTGAACGAGATCCCCGCCGATGCAACCATCCTGGACGTCCGCGAGGACGACGAGTGGGCCCTGGGCCGCGCCGCCGGCGCCCAGCACATCCCGCTGGGCCAGCTGCCGGACCGGCTCGAGGAGCTGGACCCGGACACGGACTACTACCTGATCTGCCGCACCGGCGGCCGCTCCGCCCGCGCCGCCGAGTTCATGACCGGCCGCGGCTACTCGGCCATCAACGTGGCCGGCGGCTCCGGCGCGTGGCTCGAGGCCGGCAAGCCGATGGAGGCCGACGGCGACGCCGAGCCCACCGTCAAGTGACGGGGACGGGCTCCGCTGACGCGACGCCGTCGCGCCTGCGCTACGCCTTCCTCGGCCCGGCCGGCACCTTCACCGAGGCCGCCCTGCGCAAGGTGGCGGACCCGGCCGAGGCCGAGTTCGTGTCTGCGGGCTCCGTGCTGAGCGCCGTGGCGGCGCTGCGCAGGGGGGAGGTGGACCGCGCCGTCGTCCCCATCGAGAACTCGGTGGAGGGCGGCGTCTCCGCCACCGTGGACGAGATCGCCCTCGGGGAGACGCTGCAGATCCTCGCGGAGGTGCACGTGCCCATCAGCTTCGTGCTCGTGGGCCGGCCCGGCGTCGCGATGGAGGACGTGCGGCGCGTGACCACGCACCCCCACGCCTGGGCGCAGGTGCGCGGCTGGGCCGAGACGGCGCTGCCGGGTGTGGATTTCACGCCCGCCCCGTCGACGGCGGCCGGGGCCGGCCTCGTGGCCCAGGGCGACTTCGACGCCGCCGTGTGCGCCCCGCTCGTGGCCGAGCAGACCGGGTTGCCGGTGCTCGCCGAGCGGATCGAGGACGTGCCGGGCGCCGTGACGCGCTTCGTGCTGCTCTCCCGGCCGACGGCCCTGCCCGCGCCCACGGGAGCGGACAAGACCACGCTGGTGGTGCCGCTGCCGGAGGACCGGCCCGGCGCCCTCGGGCAGATCCTGGCCGAGTTCACCACGCGCGGGGTGAACCTCTCCCGCATCGAGTCCCGGCCGACCGGCGAGGGCATCGGGCGGTACTTCTTCTCCCTCGACCTCGAGGGGCACCTGGCGGAGGCCCGCGTGGGTGATGCGCTCGCGGCCCTGTACCGGGAGTACCCCGACCTGCGGTTCCTGGGCTCGTACGCGCAGGCCGAGCCCGTGCCCACGAGGGTGCCGGCCGAGTTCACCGACGCCGCGTATCGCTCCGGCCGCGCCTGGGTGGAGTCCCTCCGCTCCCGCTGAGGCGGTGCCGCACTTTCGTTCGGGAAACGGCGGCCCCAGGGTCACTTTCGTTCGGGAAACGGCGGCCTCGAGAGACTTTCGTCGCCGAAACGGGACGATCACCACGACGACGGGCCGTCGTCGCGCTTCCCGTCCGCGCGTCGCCCCGGCGCCCGTTTCCCGAACGAAAGTGGTGGTGAGGCGCCCGTTTCCCGAACGAAAGCGCTGGGGAAGCCGCCGTTTCCCGAACGAAAGCGGGGACGGGGGGTCAGATGTGCGGGGCCGGTTCCGGGACGGGGGCGGCGGCGGAGACGCCGTCGTCGCGGACGGAGGCGTCGTCCTCGGCCACGAGCATCACGACGAGCGAGTCCGGCCGCACCCGGGCGTCGAGGGCGGTGATGACCCCCGTGGCGTCGCCGTCGAGCTGGGAGGGCATCGGCTCGGCGAACTCGACCTTCACGCGCTGGGCCTGCTCCGTGTGCATCGCGGGGACGGAGCTGCGGTGCCGGGTCACGGTCTTCACGGCGATCCGCGCCCAGTCGAGCGCGTGCCGGGGCGAGAGGACCATGACGTCGAGGAGGCCGTCGTCGAGCTTGGCCTGGGGCAGCAGCTCGACGCCGCCCGTGAGCATCCCGCAGTTGGCCACCATCACGGTGCGCACCTTGAACCGGCGGGGCTGACCGCCGTCGAGGGCCACGGTCACCTCGTGCCGCTTGCCGCGCAGGTGCCGTATGCCGGCCTCGCTGTAGGCCAGCCAGCCGGCCAGATCCTTCAGCTCATCCTTGGTGTCGCCCATGATGTCCGCGTCGTAGCCGGCGCCACCGATCACGGTGAAGGTCTGCCGGGTGACGCGCCCGTCCTCGTGCGTGAAGCGGACGTCCACGGTGTCGATGCGTCGCTGCCGGCCCCCCACGGCGATCCGCAGGCATTGCTCGACGTCGTTGATCGGCAGGTCCAGGTTCCGGGCCAGCAGGTTCCCGGTGCCCAGCGGCACCACGCCGAGGGCGACGTCGGTGCCGGCCAGCTGCTCGGCCACGGTGCGGACCGTGCCGTCGCCGCCCGCGGCGATCACGAGCCGGGCGCCGGCGCCGAGGGCCTGCCGCGCCATCGCGGTGCCGGGATCGTCCTCCTGGGTCTCGAGCACGAGCACCTCGCCGAGGCCCTCCGCCTCCGCGAGCCGCTCGAGCTCGCGCCGCACCTGGCCCGCGTTCGTCTTGATGGGGTTCAGCACCAGCGCGACCTCGTGGCGGCCCGTGCCGATCCCGGGCACCTTCTCCAGCCGGCGCTGCACGCCGCCCACCCGCGCGTCGAGGGCGTCCACCCGGAGACGCATCCGCTTGTGCTGCACGCCGAGGCGGACCTGGCGCGCCGCCAGCACCACCACGACGACGACCAGCAGGGCCAGGAGCACCAGGGCGGCCAGCGCCATCCACCACTCGGGAGTCATGCCCCGAGTCTAGGCGTCGGCCCCGCCCGCTAGGCTGGCGCACGTGATCGACGTCAAGGACCTCATCGAGCAGCCCGAGAAGTACCGCGCCTCCCAGGAGGCCCGCGGGGAGGACGCGTCCCTCGTGGACCGCGTGGTCGAGGCGGACGCGTCCCGCCGCTCGTCCATCGCGGGCTTCGAGCAGCTGCGCGCGGAGCAGAAGGCCTTCGGCAAGCGCGTCGCCCAGGCGAAGGGCGAGGAGAAGCAGGCCCTGCTGGCCGAGGTGAAGGACCTGGCCGCGCGCGTGAAGGAGGCCGAGTCGGCCGCCGGCGCGGCCGAGGCCCGCCTCGCGGAGCTGCAGCGTGCCTTCCCGAACCTGATCGTCGACGGCGTCCCGGCTGGCGGCGAGGACGACTTCGTGGTCCTCAAGGAGGTCGGCACCCCGCGCGACTTCGCCGCCGAGGGCTTCGAGCCGCGCGACCACCTCGAGCTCGGCGAGCTGCTCGGGGCGATCGACATGGAGCGCGGCGCGAAGGTGTCCGGCGCCCGGTTCAGCTTCCTCACGGGCGTGGGCGCGCGTCTCGAGCTCGCCCTGATGCAGCTGGGCCTGGACCTGGCCCTGGAGAACGGCTTCGTGCCGGTCATCCCGCCCACCCTGGTGCGTCCGGAGACCATGCAGGGCACCGGCTTCGACGTCGAGCACGACGACGAGATCTACCGCCTCGAGCGCGACGACCTGTATCTGGTGGGCACCTCCGAGGTGGCCCTGGCCGGCTTCCACGCGGGCGAGATCATGGACGTGTCCGCCCCCGTCCGGTACGCGGGCTGGTCCACGTGCTACCGCCGCGAGGCGGGCTCGGCGGGCAAGGACACCCGCGGCATCATCCGCGTGCACCAGTTCAACAAGCTGGAGATGTTCATCTACGCCGCACAGGAGGACGCGGAGGCGGAGCACGCGCGCCTGCTGGCGTGGGAGGAACGGATGCTGGGCGCCATCGAGGTGCCGTACCGCGTGATCGACATCGCCGCCGGCGACCTCGGCCTCTCCGCCGCCCGCAAGTTCGACTGCGAGGCCTGGGTCCCCACGCAGGGCACCTATCGCGAGCTGACGTCCACCTCGAACTGCACCACGTTCCAGGCCCGCCGTCTCAACATCCGCGAGCGGGTCCGCACGGAGGACGGTTCCAAGGGCGGCACCCGCATGGTGGCCACGCTCAACGGCACCCTGGCCACCACCCGCTGGATCGTGGCGATCCTGGAGAACCACCAGAACGCGGACGGCTCGGTCACCGTGCCCGCCGCGCTGCGTCCCTACCTCGGCGGGATGGAGCGCTTCGAGCTGGTCTGAACGGACGACGTCGTCCCCCGCGGCGCCGGTCGCCTCGCCCGCCCGCCCCGCGGCGCCCCTGCGGCGCCCCTGCGGTTCACCCGCGCGTCGCCGTCGTGTCCGGGCCGTGTGGTTGGGTGGAGGTCATGACGAAGAAGCTCGTGTGCCTGGACGTGGACGGAACGATCGTGGACCATGACGGCCATCTGCATGAGCCCGTGCGCGCGGCCGTGCGGGCCGTGCTGGACGCCGGGCACCACGTGGTCATCGCGACGGGCCGCTCCCGCGCGGCCACCCTGCCCGTGGCCCGCTCCCTGGGGATCGGCGCCGGCTTCATGGTGTGCTCCAACGGCGGCGTCACGCTGCGCCTGGACCCCGAGCTGGAGGAGGGCTACGAGGTCACGGACCTGCGCACCTTCGACCCGCGCTCGGTCCTGACCCAGCTGCGCCACCGCCTGCCCAGCGCCAAGTACGCGCTCGAGCTGCCGGACGGCACCTTCCGCTCCACCGAGCGGTTCCAGGACATGTCCTTCGGCGTGGCCGCGGAGGGCGTCACGTTCGAGGAGCTCATGGACACCACGGCCGTGCGCCTCGTGGTGTTCTCCACGGACTCCTCCGCCGAGGAGTTCGGTCGCGCGGTGGAGGGCATCGGCCTGTCCGGCGTGACCTACTCCGTGGGCTGGACGGCGTGGCTCGACGTCGCCGCGGCGGGCGTGACCAAGGCCTCCGGGCTCGAGGCGCTGCGCACCGTGCTGAAGGTGGCCCCCGAGGACACCGTGGCCGTGGGCGACGGCCGCAACGACATCGAGATGCTGCGCTGGGCCGGCCGCGGCGTGGCCATGGGCCAGGCCGTGGAGGAGGTCGTGGCCGCCGCGGACGAGGTCACCGGGCACGTGGACGAGCACGGGCTCGCCACGGTGCTGCGCTCGCTCCTCGAGGAGCCGGCCGCGGCCTGAGCGGCGCGACCGGCCCGGGCCGCCGGGTCAGCCCCCCGCCAGAGGGAGCAGCCGCGCGGCGGGGGGGCGGCAGG
>NZ_RBLN01000135.1:0-5827 GCF_003989405.1 Micrococcus sp. HSID17227
TCTCGGCTGGACGCGACATGGACACCATCTCAACACAGGGCGACGCGCGCCGGCCCCGCGGTGCCCGCCGGGCGTGGACGGGTCAGACGGAGAGGTCCACCTCGGCCGCACGGGCCGCGCCGATGGCCGCGGCCAGCGTGGCCGCGGTGTCCCCGGAGAGGGCCCCGTCCAGGGTCAGCACGGCCAGGGCGGCGCCCTCGTCGTCGCGCGAGACGTCCATGCCGGCGATGTTCACGCCCTGCACCCCGAGGGCCTGGCCCAGGACGCCGATCACGCCCGGGCGGTCCTGATAGGCGAACACGAGCAGGTGGTCGGCCAGCGGCACCTCGAGCTCGTGCCGGTCCACGCCCACGAGCTTCTGCACCTGGCGCGGGCCGGTGAGCGTGCCGGTGACGGCCGTCTGGGCGCCCTGGGCGGTCGCGGCGCGCACCGTGACGGTGTTGCGGTAGGACTCGGACACCGCGGTCGTGGTGAGGCGGCACTCGACGCCGCGCTGCTCGGCCAGCACGGGGGCGTTCACGTAGGAGACCTGGTCCGAGACGATGTCCGTGAACACGCCCTTCAGGGCGGCCAGGCGCATCGCGGAGACGTCGTGCTCGGCGATCTCACCGGCGATCTCGACCTCGACGGCCGTGATGGACTGCTCGCCCACCAGCGCGGTGAGCACGCGGCCCAGCTTCTCGGCCAGCGGCAGGCCGGGGCGCACGTCCTCGTGGATCGCGCCGCCGGCCACGTTCACGGCGTCCGGCACGAGCTCGCCGGAGAGGGCCAGGCGCACGGAGCCGGCGACGGCGACGCCCGCCTTCTCCTGGGCCTCGGCGGTCGAGGCGCCCAGGTGGGGGGTGACCACGGCGGAGTCGTGGGCGAAGAACGCCAGGTCGGTGGCCGGCTCGGAGCTGAAGACGTCGATGCCGGCGCCCCCGATGGTCCCGGTCTCGAGCGCGCGGGCGAGGGCGTCCTCGTCCACGAGGCCGCCGCGGGCCACGTTCACGATGATCGCGGTGTCCTTCATGCGGGCGAACTGCTCATCGCCGATCATGCCGACCGTCTCGGGGGTCTTGGGCATGTGGATCGTGACCACGTCGGCGCGCTCGAGCAGCTCGTCCAGCTCGACGAGGCTCGCACCGAGCTGCTGCGCGCGGGCGGTGGTCACGTAGGGGTCGTAGGCGAGGATCTCCATGCCGAACGCCTTCATGCGCTCGGCCACGAGCGCGCCGATGCGGCCCAGGCCGATCACGCCCAGCCGCTTGCCGTACAGCTCGACGCCCGTGTACTTCGACCGCTTCCACTCCCCCGCCTTGAGCGAGCCGTGGGCGGCCGCGATGTTGCGGGCGGCGGCCAGGATGTGGCCGCAGGTGAGCTCGGCGGCGGAGATGATGTTCGACGTCGGCGCGTTGACGACCATGACGCCGGCCTCGGTGGCGGCGGGCACGTCCACGTTGTCCAGCCCGACGCCGGCGCGCGCGATGACCTTCAGCTGCGGCGCGGCGGCGATCGCCTCGGCGTCCATCTGGGTGGCCGAGCGGATCAGCACCGCGTCGACGTCGCGCAGGTCCTCGAGGAGTCGGGCGCGGTCGGCGCCGTCCGTGCGGCGGATCTCGAAGTCGGGGCCGAGGGCCTCGACGGTGGCGGGCGAGAGTTCCTCGGCGATCAGGACGACGGGCTGGGCTGCGCTCACGGGTGCTCCTGGAGGTGTGGTGCGGTGGGATGGGAGGCGGGCCGGCCCGCGCTCCGGTTCGAGCCTAGACGCGTGACCGGGCCGTGGCCGGAATGCGACGCCGGCCCCGGGGCGCGATGCCCGGGGCCGGCGTCGGGGGCTCAGGCGGCTCAGCGGGCCGCCGTGCCCTCGGTGTAGTCGTCGTCCGCGTCCTTGAGCCAGGAGAACATCTGGCGCAGCTCGCGGCCGGTCTTCTCGATCGGGTGGGCCTCGCCCCGGGCGCGCAGCTCCTTGAACTCGGGCGCACCGGCCTTCTGGTCGTCCATGAAGCGCTGCGCGAAGGCGCCGGACTGGATGTCGGCGAGGACCGCCTTCATGTTCTCCTTCACGTCGGGGGTGATGACGCGGGGGCCGGAGACGTAGTCGCCGTACTCCGCGGTGTCGGAGATGGACCAGCGCTGCTTGGCGATGCCGCCCTCGACCATGAGGTCGACGATGAGCTTCAGCTCGTGCAGCACCTCGAAGTAGGCGATCTCGGGCTGGTAGCCGGCCTCGGTGAGGGTCTCGAAGCCGTACTGCACGAGCTGGGAGGCGCCGCCGCAGAGCACGGCCTGCTCGCCGAACAGGTCGGTCTCGGTCTCCTCGGTGAAGGTCGTCTCGATGACGCCGGCGCGGGTGCCGCCCACGGCCTTGGCGTAGGACAGGGCGAGGGCGTGGGCCTGGCCGGAGGCGTCCTTCTCGACGGCGATCAGCGCGGGCACGCCGCGGCCGGCCTCGAACTCGCGGCGCACCACGTGGCCCGGGCCCTTGGGGGCGACCAGGGCGACGTCGACGCCCTCGGGGGCCTGGATGTAGCCGAAGCGCACGTTGAAGCCGTGCGCGAAGAACAGGGCGTCGCCCTCCTGCAGGTTGCCGGCGATGTGCTGGTCGTACACGTCGGCCTGGACCTGGTCCGGGGTGAGGATCATGATCAGGTCGGCCTCGGCGGCGGCGGTGGCGACGTCGACGACGCGCAGGCCCTCGGCCTCGGCCTTGGCGCGGGACTTGGAGCCCTCGGCGAGGCCGATGCGCACGTCCACGCCGGAGTCGCGCAGCGACAGGGCGTGGGCGTGGCCCTGGGAGCCGTAGCCGATGACGGCCACGGTGCGGCCCTGGATGATCGACAGGTCGGCGTCGTCGTCGTAGAACTTCTTCACGGTCATGCTGTTCTCCTCACGGGATGGGTGGATCGGGACGGGTCAGCGGGCCAGGCCGCGGTCGGTCATGGACCGCGGCCCCCGGGCGAGGGCGAGGGTGCCCGAGCGGACGAGCTCACGCACGCCGTAGGGCTCCATCATCTCGAGGAAGGCCTCGAGCTTGTCACGGGTGCCGGTGGCCTCGAGGGTCAGGGACTCCGGGGCCACGTCGACGACGTGGGCGCGGAACAGGTCGGCCGCCTGGACGACCTGACCGCGGGTGGCGGCATCGGCGCGCACCTTCACGAGCAGGTGGTCGCGCTGAACGGAGGAGTCGGGCGTGAGCTCGACGACCTTGATCACGTTGATCAGCTTGTTCAGCTGCTTGGTGACCTGCTCGAGCAGATCCGTGTCGGCGTCGACGACCACGGTGATCCGGGACAGGCCCCCGACCTCCGTGACGCCCACGGCCAGCGAGTGGATGTTGAACGCGCGCCGGGCGAAGAGGCCGGCCACGCGGGTCAGGGTGCCGGGCACGTCCTCGACGAGCACGGACAGGGTGTGGCGTTCCATCGGTTGCCCTCCTCAGTCTTCCTGGTCCCAGTCGGGCGTCATGCCCCGGGCCACCTGGATCGCGTCGTTGCTGACCCCCGCGGGGACCATCGGCCAGACCATGGCGTCACGGGAGACCACGAAGTCCACGATCACGGGGCGGTCGTCGATGGCGAGGGCCTGCCGGATGGTGTCGTCCAGGTCCTCCCGGCGGTCGCAGCGCAGGCCCGCGGCGCCGTAGGCGTCGGCGAGCTTGACGAAGTCCGGCACCCGGGCGGTGTCATGGCCCGTGTTGAGGTCCGTGTTCGAGTAGCGCCCGTCGTAGAAGAGGGTCTGCCACTGGCGCACCATGCCCAGCGAGGAGTTGTTGATCACCGCGATCTTGATGGGGATGCGGTTGATCACGCACGTGGCGAGCTCCTGGTTGGTCATCTGGAAGCAGCCGTCGCCGTCGATGGCCCAGACCACGCGGTCGGGTTCGCCCACCTGCGCCCCCATCGCGGCGGGGACGGCGAAGCCCATCGTCCCGAGGCCGGCCGAGTTGAGCCACTGGCGCGGACGCTCGTAGGCGACGAACTGGCTGGCCCACATCTGGTGCTGGCCGACGCCGGCCACGTAGGTGGCCTCGGGGCCGGACAGGGCCGACAGGCGCGAGATCACCTCCTGGGGCGCGAGGAGGCCGTCCTCGGTCTCGGTCCAGCCCATCGGGTAGGTGTCCTGCAGGCGCCGCAGCACCGCCCACCAGTCGGCGAGGTCGGGCAGCGCCTCGGTGTCCGTCGCGAGCTCGGCCACCAGGTCCGGGATGATCTCCTTGACGTGGCCGACGATCGGCACGTCCGCGGTGCGGTTCTTGGAGATCTCGGCCGGGTCGATGTCCGCGTGGATCACGCGGGCGCCGGGGGCGAACGAGGGCAGGTGACCGGTCACGCGGTCGTCGAAGCGGGCGCCGAGCGTGATCAGCAGGTCGGCCTGCTGGAGCGCGGCCACGGCGGGGACGCCGCCGTGCATGCCCGGCATGCCCAGGTGCTGGGGGTGCGAGTCGGGGAAGACGCCGCGGGCGGTGAGGGTGGTGACCACCGGGGCGCCCGTGAGCTCGGCGAGGGCGCGCAGCTCCTCGTGGGCCTCGCCGCGGGCCACGCCGCCACCCACGTACAGCACGGGGCGCCGGGCCTCGCGGATCAGCCGGGCGGCCTCGCGGATCTGCCGGGGGTGGCCGCGCAGGACGGGGCGGTAGCCGGGCAGGTCGATCCGGGGCGGCCACGCGAACTCGAACTCGCCCTGCTGGGCGTCCTTGGTGACGTCCACGAGCACGGGCCCGGGCCGGCCCGTGGCGGCGATGTGGAACGCCTCGGCGAGGGCCTGGGGGACGTCCTCGGGCCGGGTCACGAGCCGGGAGTGCTTGGTGATGGGCATCGTGATGCCCACGATGTCCGCCTCCTGGAAGGCGTCCGTGCCGATCGCGGCGGAGGAGACCTGGCCGGTGATGAACACGACCGCCTGGGAGTCCATGTGGGCGTCCGCGATGGCGGTCACCAGGTTGGTGGCACCGGGACCGGAGGTGGCGATGGCCACGCCGACCTTGCCGGTGGCCAGGTGGTAGCCCTGCGCCGCGTGACCGGCGCCCTGTTCGTGGCGCACCAGGATGTGGCGGATCCGATCGGAGTCCATGAGCGGGTCGTAGGTCGGCAGGATGGCGCCGCCGGGCAGCCCGAACACGTCCGTGACCCCCAGCTCCTCCAGGGAGCGGATGATGCCCTCGGAGCCGGTCATCCGGGTCGGCTCGACGCGGGAGCCCTCGCCGGGCACCCGCGGCTCGACGATCTCGGGCCGGGGGGCCGGACGGCGCTCCTGGACCCGGGCGGTCTCCGTCGGGCGGGAGGCCGGCGTCGGGACCTGCGGGACCGCCGCGCGGGCGTCGCGGGGGGTCGTGCTCATGGGGTCACCTCACTGCGTTCGTCGCTGCGTGTCCGTCGCGGGGGCGTCGGACGGTCGTCGTTCGGATCCGTCGGGCGTCGGGGACCGTGGCCGCGTCGATGACGGATCGGGCCGGCGTGGTGGAGTCTGAGGTGGGGACACGGGCCGCCGGGTCCTTCGGGGGTGGTCTCAGTATCGACAGCCGTGCGCCCCGTCCGCCATCGACCACCCGCCTGTCTCGCAATGTGAGATAAAGCGTCACATCGTGAGACGACCGGGCGGTCGGGGTCGGATCCCGGGCCTGCGCCCACCCTAGTTGTAGGAGGGCATGACGTTGTTGACTCGGGTCGGTGCCAGTGAGGCCGGAGGAGCGTCTCCGCAGGAGGTATGAGGCCGATGGTCGTTGTAGTGGTTCACCCACACCTGCAGGGCCTCACGCCGAGCTTGCTCTGAGGAGTACGGGCGGGCGTAGAGGACCTCATCGACCATCAGCCGGTTGTACCGTTCGACCTTCCCGTTATGGCGCGGG
>NZ_RBLN01000136.1:0-6041 GCF_003989405.1 Micrococcus sp. HSID17227
GCCCACGCGATCCTGCCCTCGAGCCGGCCCCTGACGGCGGCGTTCGGTGCGCTCTTCGGCGCGCTCGGGATGAGCTCGGGCTGGCCGGTGGCGCGCGGCGGGTCGGGGGCGATCGTCGAGTCGCTCGTGGCGGTGCTGCGGGCGCACGGCGGGCGGCTGCACCTGGGCCACGAGGTCACGGACCTGCGCGCGCTGCCCGCCGCGGACGCCGTCGTGCTGGACCTGACCCCGCGCCAGGTGCTGCGCGTCGCCGGCACGGGCCTGCCGCCGCGATACGCCGCGGCCCTGCGCCGGTGGCGCCCCGGGCCGTCCGTGTCCAAGGTCGACTTCCTGCTCGACGGGCCGATCCCGTGGCGCGACGCCCGGCTCGCGGGCGCGGGGACGGTGCACCTGGGCGGGACCGCCGCCGAGATCCGGCGGGCCGAGGACGACGTCGCGGCCGGCCGGATGCCGACGCGGCCCTTCGTCATGCTCTGTCAGCAGCAGGCGGCGGACCCCTCACGGGCCACCGGGCCCGCCCGGGGGCACACGGTCGTCTGGTCCTACGCCCATGTGCCCCACGGCCACCCCGGCGACGTCCGTCCGCTGATCGAGGCGGAGGTGGAGCGGCACGCACCCGGCTTCCGGGACCGGATCGGGGCCGCGGTCGCGATGCGCCCGGCCGATCTGGAGGCGTGGAACCCGAACCTCGTGGGCGGTGACATCGCGGGGGGATCGCTCGCGGGAGCGCGCGCGCTCCTGCGCCCCACCGCGTCGCCCCGGCCGCACCGGGCGGGTCGGACCGGGCTGTATCTGGCCTCCGCCTCCACCCCGCCGGGCGCCGGCGTCCATGGCATGGGCGGGGCGTGGGCCGTGCGGACTCTGCTGGCGGACCGTCGTCGCTGACCGCGCCGGCGCCACGGACGGGACGGATCCAGATTCGGACTTTCGCGAACCTGAATGTTCCCGCTACAGTGTGCTCCATCTCACGGAACGTCCCGTCTCGACGGAACGGCCCGGGGGTCGTCTCGCACCACCAGGTCCCCACAGGGATGCGGGCGCGCGACGTCCTTGCACCTCTCATGAACGGAAGCACCTTCCATGAAGTACACGAAGCTCTCCGCTGCCGCGGCCCTGGCCGCCGGCTCGGCCCTCATCCTCTCCGCGTGCGCCCCGGGCGGCGGCAATGCAGGCGACTCCAGCAGCAACAGCGCCTCCGGCGCCAGCCAGGGCGGCGACTCGGGCGCCGGCAACGTCATCGAAGGGGACAAGGGTCAGAAGCTCACCGCCGAGGCCTCCGGGCCGGGGAAGGCCGACCTGGGCGACGTCAAGACCCAGGACGGCTCCATCGCGTACTCGGTGGGCGCCGACGACTTCCTGTCCTACAACGGCCTGCAGTCGAACACGTACACCACGTACAACTCGGCCGTCGCGGACCGCATGTTCTCGTCCTTCTGGTACTTCGGCACCGACGGCTCGATCATCCCGGACAAGGACTTCGGCACGTACGAGAAGACCTCGGACGACCCGCTGACCGTGAAGTACACCATCAGCGACGACGCCAAGTGGTCCGACGGCACCCCCGTCACCGCGGGCGACTTCATCGTCCACTGGGCCGCGAACAACGACACGATCAAGGCCGAGGGTGCCGAGACCCCGCTGTTCGACTCGATCTCCTTCGAGCAGGGCAAGTACATCCCGGAGGCGCCCGAGGGCGAGGCCGACGGCAAGGAGTTCACCGTCACCTACCCGGAGCCCTACGCGGACTGGGAGATCCTCATCAGCACCGCGCTGCCGGCGCACATCGTCGCCAAGGAGGCGGGCATGAGCTTCGAGGAGCTCGTCACCGCCGCGAAGGAGAAGGACGTCGAGGCGCTCACCCCGGCGGCCGAGTTCTGGAACGACGGCTGGGACTTCAGCCCCGGCGAGCTGCCGGACGCCTCGCTGGTGCCCTCCATGGGCCCCTACAAGTTCAAGGACGGCGGCTGGCAGGCCG
Organism: Micrococcus sp. HSID17227; assembly: GCF_003989405.1. Lineage (NCBI taxonomy): Bacteria > Bacillati > Actinomycetota > Actinomycetes > Micrococcales > Micrococcaceae > Micrococcus > Micrococcus sp. HSID17227. Next base: position 1,976 of record NZ_RBLN01000136.1, read on the forward strand.
GCCAGTCCATCACCCTTGAGGCCAACCCCGAGTACTGGGGCACCCCGGCGGCCACCAAGGAGCTCGTCCTCCGCTTCGCCGACCCGAAGACCCACGTGCAGGCCCTGCAGAACGGCGACCTCGACGTCATCGAGCCGCAGGCCACCGTGGACACCCTCCAGCAGCTCGAGGGCCTCGGCGAGGACGTCAACGTCCAGACCGGTGACCAGCTGACCTGGGAGCACGTGGACTACAACCGCGGCGAGGGCTCGGTCTTCGCGGACTCCCCGGAGCTGCGCGAGGCCTTCGCCCTCTGCCTGCCCCGCCAGCAGATCGTGGACAACCTGATCAAGCCGATCTACGCGGACGCCCAGGTCATGAACCTGCGCGAGGTCTTCCCCTTCCAGGACAAGTACCAGGAGGTCGTGGACGCGGCCTACCCGAAGGAGATGGACCAGCCGAACATCGAGAAGGCCAAGGAGCTCGTCGAGAAGTCGGGCGTCTCCAAGCCCACGGTCCGCCTCGGCTACCAGGCCGGCAACCAGCGTCGCACCGAGACCGTCGCGCTCATCAAGAGCTCCTGCGACCAGGCCGGCTTCGACGTGCAGGACGCCAACTCGCCGGTGTTCTTCAAGGAGGTCATGCCGGCCGGTGACTACGACGCCGCCCTCTTCGCCTGGGCCGGCTCGGGCCAGAAGGCCTCCGGCGCGAACATCTACCAGTCGGACGGCGCCCAGAACCAGCAGAGCTACAACAACCCCGAGGTGGACGCGGCCTGGGACAAGCTCGCCACCTCGCTGGACGAGAACGAGCAGCTGGAGCAGGTCAAGACCATCGAGAAGCTGCTGTGGGAGGACTTCCAGGCCATCCCGCTGTACGCTCACCCGGGTCTGGTCGGCCACAAGGCCGACGTCGCCAACGTGCGCGACACCGCCGCCCAGTCGGGTGCGCTGTGGAACGTGGAGCAGTGGGTCCGCGTTCAGGAGTGACACCCCGCTGACCTCTGACCCGGCGGTCCGCCTCCCGCGGACCGCCGGCGTCGGGATCGAGGACAGAGCCCGGCCGGGCACCGGCCGGGCTCTGGCCGTGAACCGCGGCGAACCCGCACCCCTCCCTTTCCCTTGCACGCGCACGGAAGGTCACCCCCTGTTGTGCTGAAATTCATCCTCAAGCGCCTCGGCAGCTCCCTCCTGGTGCTGTTCGGCGCGTCGATCCTGCTCTTCTTCCTCGTGGCCCACTCGGGTGACCCCCTCCAGGACCTGCGAGAGTCACAGAACCCCAACCGCGAGACCCTCATCGCCGCCCGCACCGCGTTCATGGGGCTGGACCAGCCCTGGTACGCCCGGTACTGGGACTGGCTCCAGGGCATCGGCGGCTGCGTCACCGGTCAGTGCGACCTCGGCCTCAGCCGAAACGGCCAGTCCGTCGCCGACCTGCTGAGCAACGCCGCGGCCTCCACGCTGCGCCTCGTGGTGCTCGCGACCGTCCTGGCGATCATCATCGGCATCGCGATCGGCATCGTCACCGCGATCCGCCAGTACTCCGGCCTCGACTACGTGGTCACGTTCCTGATCTTCCTCTTCTTCTCGCTGCCCGTGTTCTGGGCGGCCGTGCTCCTGAAGGAGTACATGGGGATCCGGTTCAACGACTGGATCCGCAGCCCCGAGCTGAACTGGCCCCTCCTCATCGGGGTCGCCGTCCTCGCGGGCCTGGTCCTGCAGGCCGTCATGGCGGGCGACCTCAGGCGGCGCGCCTTCACGTTCGGCGCCACCGCCGCGTTCATCCTCCTCGCCGGCTGGGTGCTGTTCGCCGTCGACTTCTGGCGGCATCCGCAGATGGGCCCGGTCGTGCAGCTGGTCATCGGCCTGGCCGCCGCCGTCGGCGCCACCGCGGTGATCTCCGGTCTGCGCAACCGGTCGGTCCTCAAGGCCGCTCTGGTCACGGTCGCGATCGGCCTCGTCGCCTACTACGCCACCTACGGCCTGCTGTGGCGGACGCCGTCCGCACTGCTGCTGGCCGGCCTCGGCGTCATCCTCGTGCTGGTGGCCATCCTGGTGGGCCGGCTGCTCGGCGGCTTCTCCAAGGGCTCGGCCGTGTCTGCCTCGCTGGTGACCGCCCTGATCATGGGCGTGGCGATCGTGGCGGAACACCTGATGAACTACTGGCCGACCTTCCTGAAGGTCAAGCCGCGCCCGATCTCCACGATCGGCTCGGGCACCCCGAACCTGGACGCCCACTTCTGGGTGGTGTTCCTGGACCGCGGTGCGCAGCTTCTGCTGCCCACCATCCTGCTGACCATCATCTCGGTGGCCACGTACTCGCGGTACACGCGCTCTTCCATGCTCGAGGTCTCGCGCCAGGACTACATCCGCACCGCGCGCGCCAAGGGCCTGCCGGAGCGCCAGGTGATCCTGAAGCATGCGTTCCGCAACTCCCTGATCCCCATCACCACGATCATGGCCTTCGACTTCGCCGGCCTGATCGGCGGCGCCGTGATCACGGAGCAGGTGTTCGGCTGGAAGGGGATGGGCGAGCTGTTCGCCACCGGCCTGCGCGACGTGGACCCCATGCCCGTGATGGCGTTCTTCCTCGTGACGGGCACCGCCGCCGTGCTGATGAACCTCGTGGCGGACGTGCTCTACGCCGTCCTCGACCCCCGGATTCGAGTGTGAGCCAGATGACCACCAACAACTCCTCGATGACGGGCGCGCAGCTCGACGAGAAGCAGATCTTCGACCTTGCGGAGGCGGAGGACGCCAAGCTCCGCGCCAAGGCCGGGAAGTCCTACTCCCAGGGCGCCCTGGTCCGCAAGCGGTTCTTCCGCCACAGGGCGGCGATGATCTCCCTGATCGTGCTGGTCTTCATCACGCTGATGGCGTTCTCCTCCATCGGCTTCGCCGGCATCCCCGGCTGGTGGGACAAGTCCTACACGGCCGCGGCCTCCGTGGTGAACGGCGGTCGCCCGACGCTGTCGGTCGTGCCGCAGGCCTTCGGGGGCGAGGGCCTCCGCTGGGGCGAGCACCCCTTCGGCCAGGACACCACGGGCAAGGACTACTTCGCCCTCGTGATGCGCGGGACCCAGCAGTCCATGATCATCGCGGCCATCGTGGGCCTGCTCTCCACCGTGATCGGCGCGATCGTCGGCGCCGTGTCCGGGTACTTCGGCGGCTGGGTCGACTCCCTGCTCATGCGCCTGACCGACCTGATCATCGTCATCCCGCTGCTCGTGCTCGCCGCGGTGCTCGGCCAGATGGCCAGCGGCATGAAGATGGGCATCCTCCCGCTCGCGGTGGTGCTCGGCCTCGTGTCCTGGACGTCCCTGGCCCGCCTCGTGCGCGGAGAGGTCCTGTCCCTGCGCGAGAAGGAGTTCGTGGCGGCCGCCGTCGCCATGGGCGCCAAGCCGGGCCGTCTGATCTTCAAGCACCTGCTGCCCAACACGATCGGCGTGATCGTCGTGAACGCGACGTTCGCGATCGCGGGCGCGGTGCTGCTGGAGACCTCGCTGTCCTTCCTCGGCTTCGGCGTGAAGGCGCCGGACTCGTCCCTGGGCCTGCTCATCTCCGACTACCAGAACGCGTTCACCACCCGTCCGTGGCTGTTCTGGTGGCCCGGCATGATCATCCTCGCGATCGCCCTGTCCGTGAACTTCCTCGGCGACGGCCTGCGCGACGCCTTCGACCCGCGCCAGGGTGGGGGCGCCCACCGCAGGCTCCGCTTCTTCGGCCGCCGCGCGGCCGCCACCGAGGCCGGTGCGACGACGGCGGGCGGTCTGGCCGCGGCCCCGACGGCCGGTCGGATCGAGGCCCCCGTGGAGGAGGCCGGCGGATCCGCACGGATCTCCGACGCGGACGAGGACGGTCAGCGATGAGCGCGAACGACAAGAAAGGCCGATCCATGTTCGGCAAGAAGAACGAGAACGACGTGACCGACGGCGGGCAGGGCTCGCACGCGGCGTCGTCGGCCGACCTCGAGGCTCTCGTTGGCCCATGTGGAGAACCTGCCGCCGATGTCCTTCTTCACGGCCACGCGGATCTCGCCGCGCTTCGGGACGGCGCAGATCGAGTAGGAGCGGCGCACCTCGGCGCCG
>NZ_RBLN01000137.1:0-5647 GCF_003989405.1 Micrococcus sp. HSID17227
TGGCCAGGGCGGTCATCGCCAGGGCCCCGGCCCAGCCCCGGACCAGACGGGCCGGCCCACGCACGACGCGCGGAGGGGCGTCCTCGAGGCCGGACGGGGCCCACGGAGCGGCGGCGACGGCGCTGCGCATGCCACGACTCCTCTCCGCACGGCCCCGGCCCACGTCGGCCGGACGATCGTCCGCCCATCCTACGCGCCCGCAGACGACGACGGGCGCCCCACCCGAGGGTGCGACGCCCGTCCCGCGGCGTGCGGCGTGGGTCCGGGGACCCGCACCGCGACCGGGATCACTCGGAGGCGGCGGCCTTGAGCTTGGAGCCGGCGGTCACCTTCACGGAGTGGCCGGCCGGGATGGTGATCTCCTCGCCGGTGCGCGGGTTGCGGCCGGTGCGCTCCTTGCGCTCGGTGCGCTCCACGGCCAGCCAGCCCGGGATCGAGACCTTCTCGCCCTTCTTGACCTGGGCGGTGAACACCTCGAAGAGGGCGTCCAGCACATCGCTGACGGCGGCCTGGGTGTTGCCGGAGCGCTCGGCGACGGCGGCGACGAGTTCCTTGCGGTTCATGGCCATGGGTCCTCCCTATGGGACGTCGGTTACGGTTCCCGGGCCGTTCGGACCGGGCTGCCAGTTGTGAACGTACCACCTCTCCGCGGGCGAATCGCCCCCTGAACCGCGAGAATCCGCGATTTCCCGTGACCCGGGCGGCCCTGATCCCCGAGGCACGACGACGGCGGCGCCCCTCCTGAGGAGGGACGCCGCCGTCGCGGTGGTGCCGAGCGCCCGGAGACCGGGCCTCAGGTCACCAGGAGGACTTGGTCACGCCGGGCAGCTCGCCACGGTGCGCCATGTCGCGGAAGCGCACGCGGGAGATGCCGAAGCGCTGGAAGGTGCCGCGGGGGCGACCGTCGATGGCGTCGCGGTTGCGCACGCGGACCGGGGAGGCGTCGCGGGGCAGCTTCTGCAGGCCCAGGCGGGCGGCCTCGCGGGCCTCGTCCGACGCGTTCGGGTCCACGAGGGTCTTGCGCAGCTCGAGACGCTTCTCGGCGTAACGGGCCACGATGGCCTTGCGCTGCTCGTTCTTGGCGATCTTGGACTTCTTGGCCATCTCAGCGCTCCTCTCGGAAGTCGACGTGCTTGCGGACCACCGGGTCGTACTTCTTCAGGGTGATGCGGTCCGGGTTGTTCCGGCGGTTCTTGCGGGTCACGTAGGTGAACCCGGTGCCGGCGGTGGACTTCAGCTTGATGATCGGACGAACGTCCTTGTCCTTGGCCATGTCAGAGCTTCACTCCCTTCGCGATCAGGTCCGCCACGACGGCGTCGATACCGCGCACGTCGATGGTCTTGATGCCCTTGGCGGACAGCGTCAGGGTGACGTTGCGGCGCAGGGAGGGGACCCAGTAGGTCTTCTTCTGGATGTTGGGGTCGAACCGGCGCTTGGTGCGACGGTGCGAGTGGGAGATGCTGTGGCCGAATCCCGGCCCAGCCCCGGTTACCTGGCAGTGAGCTGCCATGATCACTCCTCGTGGCAAGTAGTAGTAAAAGGACGGGCGGAACCCGCATGGCGGCGAGCCGCGGACCTGTCCGCGGACACCTGTTGTGAGCCCCGCCCCGGGTGTGGACACCGCACTCTTACTGCGACTTCTCGAAAAGGGGGACCAGGCTGGGTGAGAGCCAACCGAAGTTCCTTATGGGATCGCTGGTGTGGACGGTGAGCCCCGGTCCGTCCTGAGGACGTCCCGGGATCCGGTCTGCGGGAGCGCGTTGCTTTTCCGACCCGCCGCCCCCCCGGTCACCTGACCGATGGAACGACGAGAACAACGCGGCGTGCGCCGTCCCACCTTACGCGAACCGTGGGCGTCGCTTCAACTCGACGGGGGGCGCCTGTGGTATGCGCACGGTCCTCGGCCCCCAGGGCCGCTCCGCTCGCCACGGCTCGGCGCGGCCACGGGCGCTGGGCCGGCCCACCCCTGCGGCGCGGATCAGGCGACCGACGCCCCCAGCAGCGAGCCCACCGCCAAGGTCAGGCCGAGCGCCAGGGCACCGCCGAGGACGACGCGCACGGCCGCCCGCAGCGCGGGCGCGTCGCCGAGCCGGGCCCCGACCCAGCCGGTCACAGCGAGGGCCACGAGGGTGACCCCGAACGTGAGCGGGATACGGAAGTCCACCGGCGCCAGGACGACCGTCAGGAAGGGCAGCAGCGCGCCCACGAGGAACGAGAGGAAGGAGGCCCCGGCGGCAGCCCAGGGGCTGACGACGTCCTCCTCCGCCATGCCCAGCTCCATGCGCAGATGCGCGGCGAGCGCGTCCTTCTCGGTGAGCTCCCGCGCAGCGGCCTCGGCCGTGGCCCGGCTCAGGCCGTCCGCCTCGTAGAGCTGCACGAGCTCCTCCAGCTCGCCCTCGGGATCCTCCTCGAGCTCGCGGCGCTCCTTGGCGATCAGCGACTTCTGCGAGTCGGAGGACGAGGAGACGGACACGTACTCGCCCAGCGCCATGGAGAAGGCGCCGCCGACCACGGCGGCGGCACCGGCCAGCAGGACCGGGGTGAGCGCCGTCGTCGCACCGGCGACTCCGACGACGGTGGCGGCGACGGACACGATGCCGTCGTTGGCGCCGAGCACGCCCGCGCGGAGCCAGTTGAGGCGGGCATGCACGCCTTCGGCGGCGTGCGGTTCGTCGGGACCGCCCGGCGGGACCTGATCGGCGAGGGGCGAGGACTGTTCAGACGTGTGCGACATGTCTCCATGGTCGCGGCGCGGGGCGGGGTGCGCCAGGCAGGTGAGGCGTTCCTTCGGACGGGGATGCCACGAGACTCGCTGGTGCTGTTGCCAGGATTGTTCAACAACAGCTACCGTCTCCCCAGCGCCTCGTGACGCCCGTCACCTCGCCTGGCGCCCTCGACGAAGGTGACCACCGTGTCCCACGCAGACATCCCCCACGCCGGACCGGACGGCTCGACCCCCTCGGGCACCGCGCCGAAGACCGACTCCCGCGCCGCGAGCGCCACCCGGCGCACCGCACTGCTCGGCGCCATGTTCCTCATGGCCACCTCGGCCATCGGCCCCGGCTTCATCACGCAGACCGCCACGTTCACCGTCCAGATGGGCGCCGCGTTCGCGTTCGCCATCCTGGTCTCGATCCTCATCGACGTCGCCGTCCAGATGAACGTGTGGCGCGTCATCGGCGTCTCCGGCATGCGCGCCCAGGAGCTGGCGAACCGCGTCCTGCCCGGCCTCGGCTGGGTCCTCGCCGCGCTCGTGTTCCTCGGCGGCATGGTCTTCAACATCGGCAACATCGCCGGCACCGGCCTCGGCGCGAACGCCATGCTCGGCGTCGACCCCCTGATCGGTGGCGGCGTCTCCGCGCTCATCGCGCTGTTGATCTTCCTCTCCAAGCGCGCCGGCGTGGCCCTGGACCGGATCGTGGTGGCGCTCGGCGCCGTCATGATCCTGCTGATGCTGTACGTGGCCATCACCTCCGCCCCGCCCGTGGGCGAGGCCCTGCGCCAGTCCGTGATGCCGGAGGAGGTCGACTTCTTCGTGATCGTCACCCTCGTGGGCGGCACCATCGGCGGCTACATCACCTACGCGGGCGCCCACCGCATGATCGACTCCGGAGTGAAGGGCGTGGACGACGTCCAGGACATCACCCGCAGCTCCGTGGCCTCGATCCTCGTGACCGGCCTGATGCGCGCCCTCCTGTTCCTGGCGATCCTCGGCGTCGTCGCCTCGGGGGCGGTGCTGTCCAAGGACAACCTGGCCGCCTCCGCCTTCCAGGCCGCCGCCGGCGACATCGGCCTGCGCATGTTCGGCATCGTCCTGTGGGCCGCCGCCGTCACCTCCGTGATCGGTGCGTCGTACACCTCGATCAGCTTCGTCACCCGCTCCACCACCAGCGCCCGCACCCGCAACCTGCTGACGGTCGCCTTCATCGTGGTCTGCACCGCCCTCTACCTGGCGCTGCGCCAGGCACCGCAGACGCTGCTCGTGTTCGCCGGCGCGTTCAACGGCATGATCCTGCCGGTCGGCTTCGCCGCCCTCCTGTACGTGGCCTGGCGCCGCCGCGACCTGCTGCACGGCTACCGCTACCCCGGGTGGCTGCTCGTGATCGGCGCGCTCGCGTGGATCGTCTCCGTGTTCATCGCGGTGCGCGGGTTCATCCCCATGGTCGAGATGATCACCGGTGCCTGAGATGACCACGACGAAACCGCTGCCGCCGCTGGACGGCGCCACGACCCCCGCGCAGGCCCGCGAGCGCTTCCGCGCGGGGCTCGTGCGGCCGACCTCGGGGATCGCCGACGGCTACGCGCAGGCGAACCTCGTCTCGATCCCGCAGGACCACGCCTACGACGTCCTGCTCTTCGCCCAGCGCAACCCCCAGGCCCTGCCGCTGCTCGGCGTGTTCGAGGCCGGCGAGGTCAACGGCCCCGCACTGGACGGCGACGTCCGCACGGACGTGCCGCAGTACGTGGTGTACCGCGACGGCGTGGAGACGGACCGCCCCACGGATCTGCTCGACGTGTGGCGGGACGACCTCGTGACGTTCGTGATCGGCTGCTCGTTCACCTTCGAGTCCGCCCTGGTGGCCGAGGGCATCCGGATGGCCCACCAGGACGCCGGCGTGAACGTGCCGATGTACCGCACCACGCGGCGCTGCGCCTCGGCGGGCCGCCTCTCAGGCCCGCTCGTGGTCTCGATGCGCCCCATCCCCGCCGACCGCGTGGCCGACGCCGTGCGCATCACCTCCCGCTACCCTGCGGTGCACGGCGCGCCCGTGCACGTGGGCGACCCGGCCGGCCTCGGGATCACGGACCTGTCGGCACCGGACTTCGGCGACGCCGTCGAGGTCCCGCACGGCCACCTGCCCGTGTTCTGGGCGTGCGGGGTGACGCCGCAGGCGGCGATCATGGAGTCCCGCCCGCCGCTGGCCATCACGCACGCGCCCGGGCACATGCTCATCACGGACCTGCCGGACCGGATGTTCCAGGTCCCGTGACCGCCGGGGCCCGGGGAGACGGTCAGCCCCCCACGGCGGCGAGGTGCGCCAGGACGAACTGCTCCGCCTCGTCCAGGTAGCCGCCGAACATGGCGTGCACCGCGGGCAGGTCGCCGGCCAGCAGCCGCTCCACGATCCACCGGTTGCGGTCCGCGAACAGCACGTGCAGGCGCGTCTGCTCGTCCATCGGATGGAACGCCAGGCGCACGCGGGCCTGCACCGACGCCATGAGCCGCGTGAGCTCGGGGGCGCCGGCCAGGTCCACGATGCCGACGTGGACGCGATGGTTGGCGTCGCCCAGGACCCGCGCGGGCGTGTCCGGGCCACCGGAGAGCAGGTCCTGGGCACAGCGCAGGTGGCGCGCCGCGCCGGGGGTGAGCTCGCCGTGCTCGAGGGCGCCGAGCTGGATCACCCGACGCGTGCGGTACAGCCCGCGCACGTCCTGCGGACCCGGCGCCGCCACGAACACCCCGCGGTGCGGCCGGCGCTCCACGAGGCCCTCCGAGGCCAGCATGGTGAACGCCTCGCGCAGGCTGTTGCGACTGACCTGGAGCTCGGCGGCCAGCGCCACCTCCCCCAGCCGCTCCCCCGGCACGAGCCCGGCCGCCGCGATCCGCTGCCGCAGCTGCGCGGCCGCGGCCACGGGAGCCGGCGC
>NZ_RBLN01000013.1:0-22146 GCF_003989405.1 Micrococcus sp. HSID17227
AAGCGGTCATCCCCGAACCGGCCGACCAGCAGGGCCACCGCAGACGGCGCGGTGCCCGCGGCGGGCGCCCCGTCAGCCTCGACGCGGACGCCTACAAGGGCCGCAACGTCATCGAGCGTCAGTACGCTCACCTGAAGCAGTGGCGGGGTCTGGCGACCCGGTATGACAAGTACGCGATCATCTACAGGGCCGCTCTGGTCCTGAATGCTGTGCTCGCATGGTCAAAACGATTGTCAGACATGCCCTACCTGCGCATCACCAACGAGACGCTCGGCAGGCTGTCCAACAAGCAGGTGGCCCTCGATTTCGACTTCCGCCTCAGCGACGAGGCCGCGGCCTGCGGGGTGCGCACCGGATCCGTCTCCTCCACCAGCAACGGCGGCACCTCCCGGATCGCCTTGAACAACGGGAAGACCTACAACGCGACCAACGGCCTCGCCGTCCCGGCCAACGGATCCGTAGGACGCACCGACGGTACCTGCCGGCTCGGCCTGGACCGCACTGAGGCCTGCGGCACCACGGGTGTGAGCAGCTTCGCTCTGTGTCGCGGTTTTCGCTGCGTTCCGTGTCGGGTTAGGTGGTGCCGATGACGAGGGTGCTGCGGGCGGCTTCGACGACGTCGTTGGTGATGACGTCGAGCTCGTTGATCTTCAGGACACGTTGAATCTGTGGGAGGAGACGTTCGAGGAGACGGAAGTTGCCGCGGGTGATGCGTTCGACGGCGGCGATGGCTTGCGCGTCAGTGAAGTCGTCGGGGTCGAGGGTCTTGCCGAGCTTGCGCCATTGACGTTCGAGGACGAACAGCAGCTCGTCGTGGCCGAGGGGGCGGTACTGGTGGGCGAACCCGAGTCGGCTGTAGAGCTGTGGGTAGTGAGTGAACTGCTTCTCGATGCCGGGCATGCCGATCAGGATCATCGCGATGCCTGTTCGGTCGTACTGGTCGCGGAGCCACTCGATGGCGTTGCCGGTGAGGCGTTCGGACTCATCGATGATGATCAGCTCGAGCAGTGACGGGTTGGGGCCGTGCGCGTGGTCGACGTGGCCGCCGTGGAGGACGAGGTGTTCCTCGATGCAGCGTTCGGTGCGGATCATGTCGTGCCGGAGGTCCTCTTGCAGGGCGCGCATCGTCGCGGAGACCTCGGGCGTGTAGAAGACGGTCCGGGCGCGGTGGGCCGCGGCATAGATCTTGGTGACGTTCACCTCGTCGGGCGTCGGTTCGTGGTTTGTGAGCTCGTTCCCGGTGCCGGCGCGGCCGGCCCACCAGGTGTTCGAGAGAATCTGGCCCGGGTTAAGAACCGGGATGGGGCGTTCGTAGCGCTTGACGAGGTAGGGCGCGAGGAGCCGGTCGGAGTCGTCGGGGATGACTATGGGCGGATTAAAGGTGACGGTGATGTCTCGCGCGGGGGTCGGTCCGAGGTTGGTGATGATGAAGTCGATGGAGGAGTCGCTATCGACCGCGGGGCGGAACTCGGCGGCGATCATCGGCTGGGATCGGGCTTTGCTGTCCAGGGCGGCGGAGATGAGCGCGATGATCGCGACGAGCGCGGCGACAACGCCGGCGACGGCGCCGATCGCGCTGCCGTACTCGTTGATCCAGGTCCAGGCCTCGAGCACGCTCATCCGGGTCATGAGGTGAGCGTAGCTGCGAGGCGGAACTGGCTAGAGAGACGGGGCGCGTCGTCTGGACATCGTGCCGCCGCAGGCTCTGAGGCGCCGGCGGCCGCGGATCGCGCCTGAGATGGATCGGCGGCCACCGGCGCGGGGGTCAGTGCGCGGCTCCGAGCTCGATCATGAGCACCCCGACGATGATCAGGCCGATACCGGCCGCCATCACCTTGGTCAGCGGTTCCTTGAAGAGGATGCGGCTGAGGACCGCGGTGAGCGCGACACCGGACGCGGCCCAGATGCCGTAGGCGACTCCGAGGGCCAGGCCCTCCACGAGGGCCATGGTGATGCCGAAGAACGCGATGCCGTAGCCGCCGAGGACGGCGAGCAGCCACAGGCCCTTCTTCTTGGAGCCGGAGGTCGCCATGCGCAGCGAGAGGGCGCCGGCGACCTCGAAGATGATCGCGATGATGAGGAACAGGTAGGCCATCAGACGGTCCCTTCACGCTTCTTCGTCGCGGCCTGCGAGCCGAGCTCGACGCACAGGACCCCGCCGATGACGACGGCGATGCCGAGGGTCATCAGCGCGGTCAGCGGCTCTCCGAAGATGACTGCGGAGAGGATCGCGGTCAGGGCCACTCCGGCGGCTCCCCAGATGCCGTACCCGACGCCGAGGGGCATGCCCTGCTTGAGCGCGCCGGCCAGGAGCGTGAACGCTCCGATGTAGCCGACCGCGACGAGCGCGAAGAATCCGGGGGCGTCGACGGCAGCTTTCAGTGACAGGGAGCCTGTCACCTCGAGCGCGATCGCCCCGGCGAGGAACACCCACTTCATTTCTGTACTCCTTCATCGATCAGTCGTTGGGCGATGCCGCGCACGAGTGCACGCTGCTCACCGGTCATGCTCAGAAGTCCGAGCGCCTGGTCGGTCCAGGCGCCGTCAGCGATCAGACGCGCCGACTGCAACGCGGCTTTCTGGCCAGCGTCGCCGGGTGCGTCCTCCCCGAACCAGGGCCGCAGGCGCTCCCGCCACTGGGCGGCGAGAGTGTCGCGCAGCTTCACATCCGCGAGCAGCGCGAGATCGCCCCCGTCGAAATCGGAGAGCACCTCGAAGTCCACATACGCGCGCAGCCGCTCGACCGGATCGGTGACCTCCCCGATCGTCGCGGCGAGCTGTCCCTCCCAGAGGTCCATCACCCGATTGACGACGCCGACCATCAGCGCCTCCTTCGAGGAGAAGTGATGCACCACCCCCGCCTTACTCATGCCTGCTTCGGAGGCGACGGAATCGATCGTCACCACGCCACCGCGCCGCAGCACGGCGATCGCATCATCGAGCAGCTGCTCGGTCGTCTTTGCCATGCCCCGAGAGTACCGACCAAACGTTTGGTCGGTCAAGTGACATAGCGCTATGGGTAGCAGGCGTCCCGTAAGGGGATCGCTTACCGGCACACACAGATACGACGCCGAGCGCCGCGAAAATCCGCGGCGCCGAGTGTCCCGTGTGAGCAGCTTCGCTCTGTGTCGCGGTTTTCGCTGCGTTCCGTGTCGGGTTAGGTGGTGCCGATGACGAGGGTGCTGCGGGCGGCTTCGACGACGTCGTTGGTGATGACGTCGAGCTCGTTGATCTTCAGGACACGTTGAATCTGTGGGAGGAGACGTTCGAGGAGACGGAAGTTGCCGCGGGTGATGCGTTCGACGGCGGCGATGGCTTGCGCGTCAGTGAAGTCGTCGGGGTCGAGGGTCTTGCCGAGCTTGCGCCATTGACGTTCGAGGACGAACAGCAGCTCGTCGTGGCCGAGGGGGCGGTACTGGTGGGCGAACCCGAGTCGGCTGTAGAGCTGTGGGTAGTGAGTGAACTGCTTCTCGATGCCGGGCATGCCGATCAGGATCATCGCGATGCCTGTTCGGTCGTACTGGTCGCGGAGCCACTCGATGGCGTTGCCGGTGAGGCGTTCGGACTCATCGATGATGATCAGCTCGAGCAGTGACGGGTTGGGGCCGTGCGCGTGGTCGACGTGGCCGCCGTGGAGGACGAGGTGTTCCTCGATGCAGCGTTCGGTGCGGATCATGTCGTGCCGGAGGTCCTCTTGCAGGGCGCGCATCGTCGCGGAGACCTCGGGCGTGTAGAAGACGGTCCGGGCGCGGTGGGCCGCGGCATAGATCTTGGTGTCGTCTTCACTGCGTGCGGCCCACCTGGCGATGAACGGGCCGATGCTGTCCCAGTGCGCGTAGCGGCGCGCTGAGAGGGTCTTGCCGACGCCGGCGGGCCCGAAGCAGACGCCGATGGTGTTCTGCTTCCGGACCGCGTCGGCAAACTCTGCGAACCGGCGGTGCTCCTTGGTGACGATGAACTGGCTCGTCATGACCGGTCCTCCTCGTAGGTCTTCAGTCGCGGCCGATCCGTCTCGACGGCTGCCGGTGTGGTGGTGTCGTCGAGTTTGGGATTGACGATCGCGATGCGTTCGTGGATCTGCCCGCGTAAAGCCCGGCGGTGAGCGTTCCTGGCGGCTTGGATCTGCTTGAGGCTGATCGTCTCGGTCTGGTGCTCGGTGCTGATCGCGGTGCAGAGGAACACGTCGCGGTGGAAGACGCGGATCTCGGTGACGTCGCGTGGGTCGTACCGGACACTCACGGTGCTACCGACGAACGGCGCGAGAGTGGCCGCGGTGTAGCGGAGGCCCTCGAAGTGGATGCCATCGCGCTGCACGACCCGCGTCGTGGGGACGGTGAGCAGGAACCCGTCGAGCTGTTCAAGGGACTCCGGGAGCCGTGGCAGCCACCCGTCTGCAATCCACGCGTGCAGTGGGCTCGTCCGGAGCTCGCGGTGGGTGCGGGCGTTGTAGCTGCGGATGAACGTGCTGATGGCACTGTCGACGCCGCCGAGATCCAGCGCCGGCGTCGGCGCCGAGGATCCGGCTGCGAAATGGCCGGGGAGCGTTGGGAGCAGTTCGGTGTTGATCGTGCCGAAGAACCGCTCGATCTTCCCGCGCCCCTGGGGCCGGGCGACCTGCGAGTGGATGATGCGGAGGTGCAGCACAGCGGCGGTGTCGCCGAGACGATGGCTGGTGAAGTCGGACCCGTGGTCCGTGTAGAGCACGTCCGGGATCCCGCAGACGGGCCAGTCCGGTTCCGGCTTGTGCCAGATCGCTTGGCGCAGCGCGAGCGCGGTGTTCGCCGCTGACGGGGCACCGAGGAACACCATGTACCCGCAGATCGCGCGGGAGTAGTCGTCGAGGATCACCGTCAACCACGGCCGTGCGGGCTTGCCGTTGGGCCCGACGATGAGCAGGTCAAGCATCGTGTGGTCCGCCTGCCAGATCGCGTTCGGGCGGTCCGCGCGACGTCGGAGCAGCAGCTCGTGTTTGTCACGGTATGACGCTGGCCCCTCGAGTGCGAGCGTCACCATTCCGGGATCGAGCCCGTTCACGATCGACCGCACGGCGGAGTACGACGGCGACGGCAGTCCCCGTTCAGCGCAGTGGACGCCAACCTGACGGTGAATGGTGGCGATCGACGGCCGCGGCTTGGTGAGCGCAAGCCCTTCGACCAGGCGGACGAGTTCCGGTGCTGTGCGTCGGACGCCATGGTCGGCGCGAGCGTCGTCGGCGAGGGCGGCGTATCCGCCTGTCCGGTAGCGGGCGAGCCAGCGTTGCAGGGTGCGCTCGGTGACGCCCGTGCTGCGGGCCAGAGTGGCAAGCGGGATTGCGTCCTCGACGTGCAGTCGAAGGATTCGCCACCGCTCGCTCGCGTCCATGACCGGCTACATCGTCGGTGAGGGCTTTGCGCGTCGGCGGGCGACGGGTTCGGCGTGCTTCGCGAGCGTCCGGTAGATGGTGGTGCGGCTGACGCCGAGGACATCGCCGATCTGCGCGACGGTCATGTCCTGCTGTTCGTAGAGCCGGCGTGCGGTGCGCACCTGGTCCGCGGAGAGCCGAGATGGTCGGCCGCCGGTTCTGCCGCGGGCTCGGGCGGCGGCGAGGCCGGCGTTGGTGCGTTCCTTGATGAGGTCCCGTTCGAACTCCGCCAGCGCAGCGAAGACGTGGAACACAAGCCGGCCACCGGGTGAGGTGGTGTCAATGGTCTCCTGCAGCGACCGGAACCCGATGCCGCGTTCGGCGAGTGCGTGCAGCTGGTCGATGAGGTGCCGGATGGATCGACCGAGCCGGTCGAGTCGCCAGACGACGAGAGTGTCGCCGGGGCGGAGCTGGTCGAGGAGCTTGTCGAGCTCGGGCCGGTGTTGCAGCGACCCGGACATGGTGTCGACGAACACGCGGTAGCAGCCGGCGGCGCCCAGCGCGTCGATCTGTAGCGACGCGTCCTGGTCGGTGGTGGACACGCGCGCGTACCCGAGGAGGTGACCCATGGAGAGAACGTAGCGAAACTCGACCAGGAGGGGTAGTGGCGGCACGTAGATTCCGGGATTGGGTTCCGTTACAAGACACGCCGCCTCACACGCTGCCGAACCGTCGGCACGGGCAGTTGTAGCGGAGTCGTTCGTATTTGCTACAGCCGGTGAGTCAGCGCCGCGAGCCGGAGCGCTTGGACGGAACGTCGTTGTTGTTCCGCGCGATGGCGGCCGTTGGCCGGAGAGGGGTGTGGTGCCGCGATGACGGGTACGAGTCGGGGGTGCTCGTCCAGGGTGAGGTGCCGCATGACTCCGTTGAGGGCGGCGGTACCGTACGTGACGATGGCATCGAGCACGGGGAGCACCTTGAGCAGAGTTTCGAGGGCGTGTCGCCCCTCGTCGATGTCCACAGGTCGGACGCGGCCGAGAATCTCCCACGGGATGAGGTTCCAGCGGAGGTAGTCGTTGCGTGCGAGTCCGGACTCGATGCGGGCTGCGCGGAACGCGGCCGCGGTCGGGCCCGGGTTGTCCTCGCTGCAGATCGCCGTGTGCGCTGCGGCGATCGTCTGGGGGCCGGGCGACTGCATGAGGACCAGGACGCGGCTGGATGTGCCGCCGGATCTCGGGTCGAAGTTCGGGACGAACCGCCGTGAACCGTCGGGTGCGGTGCGCCATGCCTCGGCGAGGGCGTTCAGGGATCGAACGTCCGCGACCTCGTCCGCGAGTTCGTCGGGGGTGCTCATGCCGGCTGTGGTGGTGCGAGGAGTGTGCCGCGGATGACGGAGCCGTGGAAGGTGCGGACGGCAACGGTGATCCACGCGGCGACGAGGCCCACGTAGTAGACGACTGCGAGGACGGCGACGACGGTGAGTCCGGAGTGCAGGGCCAGGCCGTTCAGGCCGGTGACGCAGGTGCCGACGGGGAACGTGAATGACCACCAGGTCAGGCTGAACAGCAGGTGTTCGCGGGCGGTGCGGATGGTGATGGCGAGGGCGATGACGGTCCACAGCAGCGCGAAGCCGAGCATCGCGAACCCGTACACCAGCGCCACGACCAGCAGTGCGTGGGCGGTCGACGCGTCGACGACGGCGGGGGCGTTCGATGCGAGGAGGTTTACCGCGGTGATGGACTGTCCGACCGGTCCGAGGACGATCCACAGGGTCGGCACCATACCGGCGGCACCGACCTTGTGTTGCGCGAGACGGTTCCAGATCAGCGTAATGACGACCAGGGACGTGATGAGGCTGAGGCCGAAGAAGCCGTAGCAGGACCACAGCAGGGTCTCCCGTGCCTGCCCGGCGGGGGCATACGGCAGGAGGAGCGCACCGGTCGAGGCGGACACCATCGGCGGGACGATCGGCATCAGCCAGCCGCCGAACGCGGATTCGGGCGTGTTCTCGTGGCGGGTGAACGCCAGGTACGGCACCAGGACCGCGGTGAGCAGGCCGCCGATGGTGCCGATGGTCCAGAGGACCCAGTCGACGGTGACGGCGGCGGGGAGGCCGATCCAGTCCTTGCCGAGGAGGATCGTGCCGGCGCCGACGGTGAGGAACGCCATGGGCGGTGCGCCGTAGAAGTGGGAAATCACCGGGTTGAGGTGGTGCTTCGCTGCGGTGCTCCGGTAGCGGACCCAGTGCAGGACCGTCGCGATGGTGAGGGCGACGAGCAGGACCGCCGCGATCGCCCAGACGACCGTCGCCGCCGTGCGCAGACCGGGGAACTGCAGCGGTAACGACGCGGCCGCGACGGCGACGATCCCGGTCCCCATGATCGACGCGAACCAGTTCGGGGTCAGGTTCGACACGATCAGGCCGGGCCGCTCCAGCTCCCGGAACAGCCGCCGGTCGCGCACACCGTGCTCAGAGGCTGCGGGTGCGTGGGCGAGGTGAGCGGACATGCACCCATCGTGCGCGTGTGCCCCGTGGTTCGGGAACGGCGGACTCGTTGGCAGGGCACAATGGTTGCTTGTGGCACTGCGGCGGTTGACGGACCGGATCCTGGACCTCGACACCCTCGAGGTCCTCGTCCGCGTCGCGGAGACCGGGTCGTTGACCCGCGCGGCCGAGGTGTTGGGGGTGACACAGCAGGCGGTGTCTGCGCGCTTGCGTGCCGCGGAGCAGGCGACCGGTCAGCCGCTGGCGCACCGGACGGCATCCGGGACCGCGCTGACCGACGCCGGCCGGGTGGTGCTCGGTCTCGCCGTCCCGGTGTTGGAGGCCTCCCGGCGGCTTGAAGCAGGCGTCGCCGCGCTGCGGGAACCGGCGGGATCCCTCGTGATCGCAGCGTCGCAGACGATCGCCGAACTCCTGCTGCCCGGATGGCTGCTCACCCACCGTGCTGCCACGCCGGATGCGTCGGTGCGTTTGATCGCGGGGAACTCCGCCGACGTGACCGACCTCGTCCGTTCCGGCGCTGCCGACGTCGGGTTCACGGAGACTCCTGCTGCGCCGATTGGCCTCTCATCGTTGGTGGTCGATGAGGACGAACTCGTGGTCGTCGTCGCCCCGCACCATCCTTGGGCAAGCGCTTCGGCCATCACCTCGGATGACCTCGCGGAGACACCCCTGCTGCTCCGTGAGGAAGGGTCCGGCACCCGCTCCACGGTCGAAGCGTGGCTCGACGACGCGGGTCTGACCCTGGTCCCGCCGGCTGCAGTGCTGGAAACGACTGGCATCATCCGCGCCAACGCTCGAGCGGGCATCGCGCCCGCGGTGATGAGTCTCCGCACCGTCGACACTGACCTCGAAGACGGTGCCCTCGTCCGGGCGCTACTGCTCGGCCCGCCACTGATCCGGCCGCTGCGAGCGATCTGGTCAGGCCGCCCGGGGCCCGCTGTGACGGCGTTCCTGGACACTGCTCGCAGCTCGAGTACCGGTGGTCAGATCAGTCCGTAGGGCAGCTCCGGGTGCTGCTCGGCGATCTCGGTGAGCCGGTTGTACTTCGCGACGCGTTCCCCGCGGCCGGGTGCGCCGGACTTGATCTGCCCGGTGCCGGTCCCGACAACGAGGTCCGCGATGAACGTGTCCGTGGTCTCCCCAGAACGGTGGGAGACCATGCTGGCCATCCCGATGCTCTTGGCGGTGGCGATCGCGCCGAGGGTCTGGGAGACGGTCCCGATCTGGTTCGGCTTGATCAGTGCCGCGTTCGTCAGCTGCTGCTCGCCGCCGTCGCGGATCCGCTGTGGGTCGGTGACGTAGAGGTCGTCGCCGACGATCTGGATCCGGTCGCCGAGCGCCGCTTGCATGCGGCGGAACCCCTCATGGTCGTCTTCCGCGAACGCGTCTTCGATGCTCCGGATCGGATACGTGTCGATGAGGTGCCGGTAGTAGTCGACCAGCCCGTCCCGGTCGAGGCTGTCGTTGAGCACCCGGTAGGAGCCGTCGCCCTGGGAGAACTCGTTCGCGGCCGGATCGAGCGCGATCGCCACCTGATCGACGCCCGGCTCGTAGCCGGCGGTACGGATCGCGTCGACGAGCAGGTCGAGCGCTTCCTCGGGCGCAGCGATCGACGGTGCGAAACCGCCCTCGTCGCCGAGGCCGAGGCTGCCGAACCGGTCCCGAACCAGCGCCGCGAGAGCGTGGTACACGTCTGCGCCGATTCGGACGGCGTCTGCCATCGAGCCTGCGTTGACGGGAGCGATCATGAACTCCTGGAAGTCCAGCTCGTTCGCTGCGTGCGCGCCGCCGTTGAGGACGTTGAAGTGCGGGACCGGCATCCGCGGCGTCGAGCCGGTGATCTCAGCGATCCACTGCCAGAGCGGGAGGTCCGCGGCATGGGCGAGGGCCCTGGATGCGGCGATCGAGGTGGCGACAACGCTGTTCGCGCCGAGCCGGCGGTACCCGGTGGTGCCGTCGAGTTCGGCAAGGGCGGCGTCGATCTGCCCGATCGCCGACCACGACCGGCCGGTGAGGAGCCCTGAGATGTCGGTGTCGATCAGGTGGAGCGCCTGGGTGACGTCGCGGCCGCCGAACGCGGAACCGCCGTCGCGGAGCTCGACGGCTTCGTGGGCGCCGGTGGATGCGCCCGCGGGGGCGTCCCCGGTGACGGTGCGGCCGTCGTCGAGCTCGAGGGACACGCGGACGGTCGGGTAGCCGCGGGAGTCGAGGATGCGGGCGCCGTGGACGGCGTCGATGGTGACGGGGTGGTCGTGGTGGGTGACGTACTCACCCTGATGGGCTCCGTGGTGGTGGATGCCGCTGATGTAGTCGTTCATGGTGACGCTCCTTCGGTTCGGTTCGGGTCATGCGTCGAGCTGGTCTGTGGTTGGAAGGGGAAGCCGCGGGGAGGCGGAGGGACGACCTGCTGGCGATCACTCAGCGCCAGTGCCTCCCCGCGGCAGTCTGTGGACCCGTGGGTCACGGGTGTCGGGTGTGGGCGTTCTGTGCGGTGCGGATGACGGCTTCGGCAGCAGCACGGTCGGCCCACCCGTTGGTGGTGACGTGCTTGCCGTGCTCGATCTCCTTGTAGTGGGCGAAGAAGTGCTCGATCTCCGCCAGCGTGTGTTCCGGCACATCGGTGATGTCCCGCAGCTGCGCGAAGCGGTCGTCGCCAGCGGGAACGGTGAGGATCTTGTCGTCGCCGCCGTTCTCGTCGACCATGCGCAGCATCCCGACCGGCCGGACCGTGATGACGACGCCGGGGAACGTGGGACGGGGCAGGAGCACCAGGGCGTCGAGGGGGTCGCCGTCATCGCCGAGGGTGTTGTCGATGGAGCCGTAGTCCTGGGGGAACACCATGCTGGTGAACACCGCCCGGTCGAGCCGGATCCGGCCGGTGGTGTGGTCGACCTCGTACTTGTTGCCGCTGCCGCGGGGAATCTCGATCGTGACGTCGAACAGCATGGGTACCTCCGGTGCTGGAGCGGGTGGGTGGTCAGTGAGTGGGGTGGTCACAGGGTGCCGCCGAGGAGGATGCCGGCGGTCGCGGCGGCGACGGAGACGACGAGCATTCCGAGACCGTTGATCGCGGCGGCGGTGATCCGTCCGCTGCGGGCGAGGCGGACGGTTTCGAAGCTGGCGGTGCTGAACGTGGTGTAGCCGCCCATCACCCCGGTGCCGAGGACCGCGACCGGCACCGCGCCGAGGTGCGTGGCGGCGCCGACGATGATCCCCAGCAGCAGCGACCCGGTGATGTTGATCGTCAGCGTGCCGACGGGGAGCCGGAACTCCCGGCCGGTGTTGATCAGCCCGTCGAGGAGGAACCGACCGGCAGCGCCGGCACCGCCACCGAGGGCGACGACGACGATGAGGGCGGCGTTCATGCTTCCTCCGTTCGGGGACGGAACCAGCCGGCGACGACGAGACCGCAGGCGGTCGCGATCGCGCCGGATAGGACAGTGAGGAGCGCGTAGCCGGTGCCAGCGAGGCCGTGGCCGTCGAGGAACAGGGCGGCGGTGGACTCGGCGAGGGTGCTGTAGGTGGTGAACCCGCCGAGGACCCCTGTCCCGAGGAGCAGCCGCAGCACCCTCCGGCGACCGGCATCGGGCCCACGGTGCGCGAGCGCTTCCAACAGCACACCGAGGGCCAGCGCCCCGGTGATGTTGATCCAGAAGATCGACCAACTCACCCCGCCATCGGCAGGGAGCACGCTACTGATGACGTCGCGGAGGGCAGTACCGCCGGCCCCACCGACGGCGACGAGGCCGACGTACCGCCACCGCAGATGCACCGGCCGCATGGTCGTTGCCGGGTCGGAGACGTCGACGTCCGGGTCGGGAGGGAGCTGGTCGTCGGGCATCGGGGTGTCCGTTCGGGTGGTCATGTTCCGCCTTCTGCCGCGACCAGCGCCGCGGCGTGCTGTGCTGCTACCGGATCCAGGAACGCCCCACCCCGCGGGACGAGAGCACCCGTCGGGGCGAGGTGGTACTGCACGGGTTGCCCGGTCGGCAGGTTGAGCTGCTCGAGCTCCGGGTCGGTGAGGTCGTCGATGCATGCGCAGAGTGCGCGGAGCGAGTTCCCGTGCGCGACGACGAGGACGCTCCGCCCTGACCGCACCATCGGCAGGAGCCGGTCGTGCAAGACGGGGCGGACCCGCTTGATGACGTCCGAGAGTGCCTCGGTGCGTCGGAGGGCGCCGTCGGGCAGGCCGCGCAGCGCGGAGCTCGACCGCAGTTCCTCCCACAGGTGCAGCGACATCGGTGGCGGTGTGCCGGTACGGGACCTGCGGAGCCGCACGTACTCGTCGTCACCGAGCATCCGACGGGCGTCGGTCTTCGTCATCCCGGTCAGGGCACCGTAGTTGCGTTCGTTGAGCTGCCACACCGCTTCCGTGGGCAGCTGTGTCCCGAGGGCGTCGCAGACCAGTTCGGCGGTGCGGACGGCACGGCGCAATGTGGAGGTGACCACGACGTCCGGCGTGATGTGGTTCGACCGGAGGAGCTGTCCGGCTGCGGATGCTTGCCGTTCGCCGCGGTGCGTGAGCGGGACGTCGAGGAGCCCGGTGAAGGTGCCGGCTTCGTTCGCGGTGCTCTCCCCATGCCGCAGGAGCGTCAGCATGCCCGTCACGGGGCTTCCGACGGGAGGAGGACGGTGGCGCCGACCGGGTCGTGCGGGACGACCAGTATCGGCCGGTGCTGCTGATGCGTCAGGTGCGCGGCGACGGACCCGGTGAGCAGTTCCGCTATCCGGCGTCGGCCAGCCTGGGATCCGACGACGATCATCACCGCGTCACGTTCCTCAGCCACCGCAGCGAGTGCGTGACTCGGGTCCCCGACGCGGGAGACGAAGTCCACGTCGACCGATCGCGCCGCAGCAAGATCTCTGATGACCCGCATGTCTTCGTCGGGGAGCTGCTGCGGGTCGCTGTCCGCCGTGTCCGGGTCGATCGGTTCGATGATCTCCGACCCGTCCGCACGCACCCCCGCTGACAGCAGCGCCGGATCGACGACCACACACACCAGGCGGGCGCTGAAGCGTTCAGCGACGGCAGCCGCGACACCGA
The DNA here is from genome assembly GCF_003989405.1 of Micrococcus sp. HSID17227. Classification (NCBI taxonomy): domain Bacteria; kingdom Bacillati; phylum Actinomycetota; class Actinomycetes; order Micrococcales; family Micrococcaceae; genus Micrococcus; species Micrococcus sp. HSID17227. Next base: position 12,892 of record NZ_RBLN01000013.1, read on the forward strand.
CGACGTCGTGCCCCTGCCCGGACTGCACACCGACCACGACAACACCGGCAGTGTTCGACTCGACCATGACATCTCCCTACCTCAGGCGCACAGAAGCGCAACCAGCTGAGATAGGGACTGTTGTCGACGAGTGTCGAGGTTGGGTCCGGCAAGCCCCACTGCCGGGTCCGAAGACACCACCAGTATGCACCCACCACCCCATGCCCGCACCGACGATCTTCCGCACCTCGAGAACCGGTCCGCTTCGTGACGCGGGACGACAGGGAGAGAAGCTTGAAGGACGACACAGAGCGAAGCTGTTCACACGCCAGGCCGATTCTTCTGCCTGAATGCGGGTGACCCACCCAGCGGGCACCCATGCCTGCAACCGTTCGGTGCTGGGCGCCTCCTCCCAGGCGATCAGCACATGGGTGCTCGACCAGCGGGCAGCCATCGCATCGACCCGTCCCCGGTCGGGGAGCATGACCCGCACGTAGGGGGCGTCCTGGTAGAGCGCGGAGTGGACCTCCTCGGGGCTGCGGAAGGCCGGCGGCTCGTAGACCGGGATCACGACGCCGCGCGCGGTCCGCGGGCGGCGTCGTGGCGAGCCTTGCGGGCCGCGCGCATGCTGGCCTTCTGGGCCGGCTGCTCGTAGAGGACGAAGGCGGCCTCCCAGAGCAGCTCGGCGACGTCGGCGATCTCCTCGGGGGCGTACTGCACGCCGGCATGGATGCTGTCGTTGCCCACGACGCGGGACTCATGCAGGTCCTCCAGCACCTCGGCGTCCAGCCGCGGGGTCAGGCTGTTGATCTTGGCCTTGAGGTCCCGGCCGGTGCCGCCCTGGTCCTTGACCATCTCCTCGGTGGCCGCGCGGTAGAGGACGCCGGCGGCGCGCAGTGCCCCGGCGTCCTCGCAGATGCTGGCCTCCTCGTAGATCGAGGCGACGCCCGCTGGGGCGGCCTCGGGAAGCTGCCGCGGGGGCTTGGCCGGCACGATCATCGTCCGGGACGTCCGTTCCTCAGCGGTCATCGTCCGGTCGTCGGCCTCACGCTCCCTCGAGTGCTCGAGGAGGACGATGGTGCGATCGCAGAACTGGCAGCTGTAGACAAGGACCAAGTCCCTGGCCTGGCGCATCCTCTCGAGGTACCCGGTCGCACCCCCCTGAGCCGGGTCTGGCACGGGCTGGCGCGCGTAGTACGGATCCCAGGTCGGGCTCACCTGCGCCTGGCCGACGAGGTGGGCTGCCACGTGGTGTCCGCAGTGGGGGCAGAGGCCGGTGCCGTCGGTGAAGTCCTCGCTCATGCCGGTCAGTCTAGGGGCGGGCTCCGCGCGGCTGGGCCTGCTCACGCTGGGCCACACGCGCGCTGTGCAGCGCTCCGGGGCGGGGGGAGGTCTCGTGCTTGAAGGCCAGGTAGTCGACGACGTCAGGCTCGCACCAGAGCCGTCCGCGGGTGACCGGCTCGGGGAACTGGCGGTCGCGCTGGCGCAGGGAGCGGGCCGAGCGCTCGGCCACGCCCAGCAGCTCGTTGACCCGCGGCTCGGCGATCAGGCCGATCACCCGCGGGTCCAGGCCCGCCTCGTGCAGCTCGGTGGCCGCACTGGCCGCGCGGTGGCGCACGGCGGTGGTGGCCGCCTCGTAGGAGTTGGCCCCGGCCGCGCGGGCGAGGATGTCCAGCAGTGCCGCGGGGGGCCGGTAGGGGCCCTGGTGGGCGTGGGGGTCCAGGGCCTCGTCCCACCGGCGTGCCGGCGGGGCCGGCTTCTCGTGCTGATTCATCCCCATCGGGTGCGTCCTCCTCGTCGTCCCCACCGGCGGGCGCCGGCCTCATCCTGGGCCACGCGTTCCTCCTTGGAGCGCACGGCGTTGAAGCTGGTCACGGACAGTCCCACCAGCTGGCCCTGCGTGACGGCGTCGCGGGCGTAGCGGTCGCCCATCTGGGAGGCGATCCAGCCGCCCATGTCCCCGCCGTTGCGGTCGCGCACGTCGGAGACGACGTCGGCGGCCAGGTAGCCGCCCTTGGAGCCGACGTCGAAGGTGCGGGTGCGGCCGCCGCCGATGTCCACGGTGGCGCGGATGTGCACGCGCTTGTCCTGGTGACGGGCGCCGCGGGCGACGTTGACGATCGACATGCGGGCCGCGTGCAGGCCGGCCCCGCGCTCGGGCGATCCGACGGTCTTGGGCAGCTGGATCCGCACGATCCGGTTGCCGTCGGGCAGGTGGGTGGTCGTGGTGGAGTGGCGGGTCAGGGAGGGCCCGCGCCGGGTGTCCCTGGGGACCACGGTGGGCTTCTTGGCTCCGCGCTTGGCGCGCACGGGCACGATCTTGCCGGCCGCGTTGCGCCGGCGCCGGGGCGCCTTAGAGACGGCGCCGGTCTCGTGCAGCTCGGTCAGCGCGTCCCGGTAGGACTCGCCCGAGGTCTCCCCGCGGGCGATCTTCTGCATCATGCGCGGGGAGCGGTTCATGGCCGCACCGAGTTCGGCCCAGGTGAGTCCGTAGGCCGAGCGCACCCGGGTGACGAGCTCGGCGGGGCTCAGCTGTGCCGGGTCACTCACCGTCGGCCTCCTGCTCGTCGTCGCCGGGCAGGTAGTCCGTCCCGTCGACGGGGGCGGCCTGCATCTCGTATTCGGAGTAGGCGGCGTCCACGCCCAGGCGAGCGGCCTTGGCGCGCAGCCTGTTGCGGGCGGTCTCGTCGGCGGGAATCTTCAGCGGTCCGGGGACGTAGCCCTGGAGGCGCATGCGTCCCACCCGGCCGTCATCACCGCCGCCACGCTCCTCGGCCAGGGACCAAGCGGGGACCTCGGTGGTGTAGATCGCGTCGCCGCGCACGCCCAGCAGGGTGTGGGCCGGCACGTGCAGGGCCCCGCCCTGGAGACCACCGGCCATAGGTCCGGAGAGCATGCGCGCCCGGGCCCGGCCCCAGACCTGCACGGCGAACTCGGGGTGGTAGTAGCGCTGAGCCTGGCCGTCGAAGCGCGGCTTGGTGGTCCAGATGAAGGCCTTGCCGTGCTGCTTGACGTCGGGGGCGTTGGCCGGGACCTCCTTGGGGTCGAAGGTGATGTGGGTCTGCACGCGCCCGCGGGCCGCGAAGTTGCCGATCGTGTTGATCAGGATCGAGCGCAGTGCCGCGGAGACGGCGGTCTTGATGACCTCGTCCATCAGCGGGTCGCCGGCGACGGCGGCGCGAGCCTTGACCAGGTTGTCCTTCCAGGTGTCCAGCGGGCGTGCACGCACGCGCCGGTCGCGGTCGCGGGCGCCGGGGACATCGGTGGTGAACGCGACGGACTCGATGGGGTCCAGCTGCCAGCCGTGGCGGGCGGCGACGAAGAACTCGGCGGCGTCGATCCAGGCGCTCCCGGTGGCGCCGGGGCGGTTGGGCCAGTACCAGCCCTCGGAAGCCTTCTCGTGCTGGACGCCGATCAGGCCGATGTGGTCCCAGGTGTCGGGGACCTTGAACTGCACGTGCACGCGAGCGCGGGCGTAGGGGTTCTCCCGGAGCATGTCCGCGGTGTCGTCGCGGCGCAGCCGGTACCCGGGGCCGATGCCCAGCTCACTGCACATGGCTCCGTACATGAAGCGGCCGTCGACGTAGGCGAAGCCGTCGATCTTGGGGGTCTTCGCCGGGTCGTGCAGGGGGATGCAGTCCGGGTGAGTGTCCGAGGAGGATCCGGCCACGAGGTGCTCGACGTGGTGCTGGCCGGAGGTGCGGTGCAGCTCCTCGGCGATGTCCTCGGTCAGCGGGTACGGCTCGAGGTTCTTCGGCAGGGTCAGGGCCCAGAGGTTGGCGCCGGTGGCGGTGGGGCTGTCCATGAGCTTGGCTCCGCGGAAGTGCGCACCGATGATGCCTTCGGTGGCCTGCCAGGCCAGGCGGGCCTGATCCGGGCTCAGCGGGGCGTCGCCGAACCACCCGGAGACGAACTGCACCAGCATGCGCTTGCCGGTCTGGCGGTGCTCGAAACGGCCGGTGGCCGGGGAGCCGAGGTTGTGTCCTCCGTCGATCCAGCCGGGAGTCTGCACCAGCAGCCAGTGGCGCTTGCCCGGCGTGGCCACCGGGGTCTTGCCCGTGAAGAAGATCCGGTCCACACCGACGGCGGCCGCAGTGTCGAGCATGTCGGTGAGGTTCGGGTTCTTCCGACGCGGGCCGATCTTCGGCGGCACCGCCTGCCCGTTGTCCAACACGCCCCGGCCCGTGGTGTAGTCCGCCCACAGGTTCTTGCGGGCGGCGAGGTTGCGGTAGGCCACGGGGCGGAACGTGGTGGGGGTGTTGTCGCGCAGGCCAGCGCGCCCTCCGGGACGCTCGCGGTTGGAGTAGGCCATGGGGACCTCCGGTCGATCTGACAGTTAGGGCAACCCTACATTGCGCTAAGCCTCCTCGGTAGGGAGCAGGTCCAGCGCGTCGAGCTGGCCGGGCAGCACCGCGGGCGGGGACGTGTCGTGGAGATCGTCGGTGCCGGCCTCCGGGGTCGGTTGGCCGGCGTGGGCCAGCAGGGCGAGCTCGGCGGCCAGGGTGTGGGCGCCGCAGTGGCGGCTGCGGTGGCGGGCCAGGCGGCGACGGTCACCTGGCATGGGCCATCTCCGTCACCAGGGAGCTGCGCCAGAGCGAGGTGTGCACCACGGTGGAGCCGGCGGCCATGGTCTGGCCCAGGTGGTGGGCGATGCCGCGGCAGGAGACGGACAGGTGGATCCCGACGGAGCGGCCCAGGCGGTGGATGCCCAGCAGGAGGTTCTCGGCGACGTCGGCCTCGTGTTCCCCGGCCGGGGCGAGGTCGGCCCAGCGCTGGCGCAGATGGGCGTAGTCGTCCAGGACGAGCACGATGGGCTGGAAGGGCTCGGGGCACTCCTGGGCGAGGGAGGCGACCTCCACCAGGTGGTAGCGCTCGCGCATCAGCTCGCTGGCGGCACGGATGCGCTCGAGCTGGTCGCTGACGTCGGCGGTGACCACCTGCGCGTACCGATGGTCCTCGACCTTGTCCAGCTCCCCGGGCAGGCCCAGGCCCCAGGCCTGCCAGCCCACGGAGACCGCGGTCTCCATGATCCCGCGCTGGATCACGCTCTTGCCGCTGTCGCGGTCGCCGATGATCAGCAGGTGACCCTGGTGGGGGTCCCAGAGCACGTGCTCTCCGGCCTCGACGGGGCCCAGGTCGATCGTGGCCTGCATGTCGGCGGCCGGCGCGGCCTCTGGGGCCGGGGAGGCGTAGCGGTCGGGGAGGTAGCCGTGCCAGTGCTCCCCGGTGGCCTCGTCCACGGTGACCGGCGCGCTGGAGTAGCCCATCTTGCGCAGCTTCTCGACGGCCGCGGGGTCCTGGGAGACGTCGACGAGGGTGTGCGGGATCTTGTGGGCGCGCAGGTGGGCCTTCACGGTCATGCAGGGGCCGCAGCCGGGACTGGTGTAGATCGTGTACATGGGTGCTCCTCGGTCAGGGAGATGGTCGGGGCCGTGGCCGGCCCTCACTTCCCATAAGGCCGGCATCCGGCGCTGATGTCCCTCCCCGTTCCGGGGTCAGCTTTCATGCGCCGGGTGCAGCAGCAACGCGTCGGCGGGGATCGTCGAGGTGTGCTCGAGGTGCCCGACCTCGAGGCCGGCGGCCAGCAGGGCCTGGACCGCGGGATGGTCCTCGGCCAGGTCCTGGAGGAGGACCAGGGGGACGTGTCGCGGAGATGCGGGCGGCGCCGCTTCCTCGGCCGGCGCGGCCGGCAGCGGCGACTCCGTCGCACCATCCGCGGCGAGGGTGCCTTCTGGCTCGGCTTCTGGCGTGGGTTGTGGCGTGGAGTCCAGGCCGGCCTTCCGTTGCAGGCGGGCGAGGTCGGCGTGGCGGGCCGGGGGCAGCTTGGCGGTCTCGAGCAGCTCGAGGGCGCTGGTGAGTCCGGTGTGGTCGCCGCTGGCGAGCCAGGTGGCCACGATCAGGCCCACGCGACCGGCCTTGCCGGAGTCGTGGCCGGGGTCGCCGGGAACAGGGTGGGCCGCGGTGAGGTCGTCGAGCTGGGCGTGCTTGAGCCCGGCGGTGAGCAGGCCGGTCAGCGCACGGCGGTCGCGGGCGGAGAAGGTGCGGGGCACCTGGTCAGGATGCCAGGTAGCCCAGGACGGCGAGCAAGGCGAGCACGTGCCCGGCGACGAGGTACGGGGCCATGGGCACGCGGGTCTTGCGCTGGCCGCGCAGCAGGGCCGGGACCGCGCCGAACAGGGCGGCGAGCACGTAGCTGGCCAGGATGGCCAGCACCCAGGCACCGGGGCCGTGGACACCGGTGGCCAGGGCGGCCACGGTGACGAGCTTGACGTCGCCCATGCCGGTGCCGCCGATCAGGTGCATCACCATCAGCACGACGGCGGCGATCACGGTGACCACCAGCCCCTGGAGGGCCCAGGCACCGTATCCGGTGACCAGCAGCCCCACCGCGGCGCCGAGGTTGATGGCGCCCAGGGCGGCCACGGCCCAGTTCGGGATGAGCCGGTGGGCCCGGTCCACGCGCGCCATGTAGATGCCCAGGCAGGCCAGGGCGATCAGGGCGAGCGCGGCGTGGACCATGAGCACGGGCAGCCCGGCGACCGCGGCGCCGGCGATGCCCAGCAGGGCAGCCAGGGCCCCGCCGGGGCCGATCAGGGTGCGCACCGTCCGCGGCGGCACCGTGTAGGGCGCCGGCGCGGGGTCGGTGGCCGCGGGGGACGTGTCGTGGAGATCAGGCGACACGGTAGCCATGGGCCCGCAGCTCCTCGATCAGGGCGGTGGTCTCCACCTCGGGCTCGAGGTCCTCCTCGAAGGACTCCAGGTAGGAGTAGAGCTTCTCGATCAGGCGGGTGACCTCGGTGTGGTTGCCGGCGGCGGCCTCGGTGACCAGAGCGTCGCGCCAGGCGGCCTCGTTGGCGGGGTCGATCGCGCGGCCGACGCGGGCGGCCAGCTGGGCGTGCTCGCGGTGGCCGGCGGCCAGGGAGCGGGCCACGAGCTCGTGGGCGGCGTCGCAAATGGTCTGGACCATCTCCTGGACCAGGGTCTCGGTCCAGGCGACGTTGGAGGCCTTGGCGTGCTCGAAGGGCACTCCCCTCACCAGACGCATGGCGGCGACCAGGGCGGGGGTGGAGGCCTTCACGGGGTCATCGCCGATCAGGGACTGCACGACCTGCCAGTCGGTGAGCACGTCCTCGTGGACGCGGTAGCCCTCGCTGCCCACGGCGGGCAGGTAGGGGGTGCCGTCCGCGGCCTGGCCGAGCAGGCGGCGGGTCTGGCCGGTGAGCTTGTTGCGGTTGCTGGAGGCGGACTTGCCGTCGGAGCGCTGGGTGGGCCAGAACGCGGCGTGGACGGCCTCGGCGCTCGCGCCGGGGTGCAGGGCCAGGTAGGCGGCCAGGGCGACGCAGCGGGCGGTCTGGGTCGTCGAGACCTCGCCGGTGGCCGCGGTGACGGGGGCCTGGCCCTGGGCGCCGACGAGCTTGAGCTCGCCGAGCATCAGGATCATCGGGGCCTGGGTGGTGGCCTGCTCCAGCAGGTGTGCGGCGTCCAGGTCGATCTGCTTCTGCGGGTCGGTCGAGGCCAGCTGCTCGGGGGCGGCGTCCTTCTCGTCCTCGTCCGCGTCCTCCGCGGGGGACGTGTCGTGGAGATCGGTGGCCGCCTCCTGCTGCGCCGGCTCGGCGGTCGCGGCCGGCTCGGGCTCGGGCTCGGGCTCGGGCTCGGGCTCGGGGGCAGTCTCGGCGGGTCCCGCGGTCTCGGTGACTGCGACGACGGCCGGGGTCTGGTCCTGGGCCTCGGGGGTGATGTCCTCGGGCTCGGTCGGCACGGCGGCCGCCGCGGCCTGGTCCTGGCTCTCCTCGTCCTCGTCCTCGTCCTCGTCCTCGTCCTCGTCCATGGTGTCGTGCGGGGCGGGCGCAGGGGTCGGGGTGTGGCGGGCGGCCTGGGCGGCGAGCACGTCCTCCTCGTTCTCCTCGGCCGGATCGGTCTCGTCCTCGGCGGTCTCAGCGGCGGGGACCGCGGGCTCGGGGATCAGGGGCAGGTCCTGGGTGTTCTCCTCCTCATGGAGCATCTCCTCGAGATCGGCCACCGCGCTGAGGTGGGGGCGCTCGTCCAGGACGGTGTTGATGTCGATCGTGGCGGTCGTCCCACGGCCGGTGGAGCGGGGGTCCTCCAGGGCGGTGGCCAGCAGCTCCTTGATCCGCTCGCCCTCCTCGGGGGTGATCTTCTGCGGGCGCAGGTGCTGATTGACCGGGAGCAGGTCGGCGTGGTCCTCGTCCTCGAGGTTCAGGATCCAGTCGGAGGCCAGGGGGTTGGCGGTGGTGACCGCGGCGATGCCCAGCCGCGGGATGGCGCCGGCCAGGTCGGTGAGGCGACGAGCCTGGGCGGGGGTGGGCTCCAGGCCCAGCAGGACGATCTCGGGGCCGAAGGCCTCTTCCTGGTTGGCGGCGCGGGCCTGGTCGAGGGTGGCGGCGTCCTGCTCGTCGAGGGCGCGGCGGATGTCCTTGGCCTTGCCGTCGAGCTGGCCGATCAGCTGGTCCAGGTCGTCGATCTGGCGGACGCGGCCGTCGCTGACGACCTTGGCCAGGCCGTCGGCGACTCCGACGAGCGTGATGGTGACGTTCTCGGACCAGCTGGAGGTGGCCAGCTCCACGGCCATGGCATCGAGGACCTGGGTGGTCAGCTGGGGGTCGCCGTCGATGCCGAGGGTGCCCAGACGCTCGAGGTCGAGCAGGACCTGGGAGCGAGTGTCGTCCTGGCCGACGGTGACCAGCGAGGGGTAGGGGGCAGCGGGCAGGTCGGGGTCGATGTCGATGGAGCCGGAGGCCAGCGTCCAGACGACGCCGTCGTCGGTCTCGGCCACGAAGGGCTCGGGCAGCTGCGCGGGGGCCATGAGGTAGAGGGCGATCTGCTCGGGCGAGACGCGCACGAGGAACAGCTCAGGCAGGTCCTGGCCGTTCTCGTGGGCCCAACGGGCCAGCCAGCGCTGGACGACGTCGAGCTCCTCAGCCTGCTCGGGCTCGGCGACCACGCGCAGCTGGGTCTCCAGCTGCGCGGTCTGCTCCTCGGGCATGGGGACGGACTGGCCGGGCTGGCGGCGGCGGCGCTGGAGCTGGCGGCGCAGGCCGACGATGCCCAGCAGTCCGGCCGCGGCGAAGGCGCCGATGCCGCCGATAGTGGCCCATGCGGGGACCTCCTCCGGGGCAGCCTGCTCCTGGTGGGAGGACAGATCGGCGGGGGCCGGCGCGGTCTGCGTGAACGCGCCGCCGGGGACGGCGGAGGGGCCCTCCTGCTCGGCGGGGGCCGTGGAGGGAGAGCCGGCGGCGGTGGGGTCGTGGGGCAAGG
>NZ_RBLN01000138.1:0-5966 GCF_003989405.1 Micrococcus sp. HSID17227
GGCCCCCTGGTCCACGAGGACGGCAGCCCCGCCGACACCTCCGCGTTCGTGGACGCGGTGCTCACGGACGGCACGTGGCGCCTGCGCGACGCCGACCCGCGGGCGTGGTCGACCACGTACCGTGCCGATCGGGCTCCGTGCTCATCGTGACCCGCCATCCCGACCCGGACGAGGCCATGCGGCACGCGATGGCCTGGATCACCGCCTTCGAGGAGGACTGCGGCCTCGTGCTGGACACGGACGAGACCGCGCTCTACGCCGTCGGACGGGCCGGTGACCTGGGCGAGGCCCTGCGCCGCGGCCCCCTGGTCCACGAGGACGGCAGCCCCGCCGACACCTCCGCGTTCGTGGACGCGGTGCTCACGGACGGCACGTGGCGCCTGCGCGACGCCGACCCGCGGGCGTGGTCGACCACGTACCGTGCCGCCATCCTGGGCGCCGCCCCCGAGGCGGTCTGCACCATCTGGGACGTGTTCCCGCTGCCCGCCGCCTGAGGGTGACGGCCGCCGTCAGCCCACGCTCTGGGCCTGGGCCTGGGCCTGGGCCTGGGCCTGGGCCTGGGCCTGGGCCTGGACGACCTTCGCGCCCTCCTCGCGCAGCTCGACCTTGCGGACCTTGCCGGAGACGGTCATGGGGAAGGCGTCGAGCACGCGGACGTGGGCCGGGATCTTGAAGTGCGCGATCCGGCCCGCGGCGAACTCGCGGACGGCGTCCACCGTGAGCGGCTCGACGCCGTCCTTCATGATCACGCAGGCCATGAGCTGCTCGCCGTACTTCTCATCCGGCACGCCCACCACCTGGACGTCCTGGATGTCCGGGTGGGTGTAGAGGAACTCCTCCACCTCGCGCGGGGAGATGTTCTCGCCGCCGCGGATCACGAGGTCCTTGATGCGGCCCTCGATGCGCACGGAGCCGTCCTCGTCCATGGAGGCGAGGTCGCCGGAGTGCATCCAGCCGTCGGCGTCCAGCACCTCGGCGGTCTTCTCGGGGGCGTCCCAGTAGCCGAGCATCACGGAGTAGCCGCGAGTGCACAGCTCGCCCGTGGCCCCGCGCGGGACGACGTCACCGGTGGCGGGGTCCACGATCTTCGTCTCCACGTGGGGCATGGTCCGGCCGACGGTCTGGGTGCGCACCTCCAGGGAGTCGTCGCGGCGGGTCATGGTGGACACGGGCGCGGTCTCCGTCATGCCGTAGCAGATGGCGACCTCGGACATGTGGAACCGGTCGATGACCTTCTTCATCACCTCGACGGGGCACGTGGAGCCGGCCATCACGCCGGTGCGCAGCGTGGACAGGTCCAACGCGTCCGCCTCAGGCCGGGCGAGCATGGCGATGAACATCGCCGGCACGCCGTACAGGCTCGTCGCACCGGTGGCGGCCACAGCCCGCAGCGCCGAGACCGGCTCGAAGCTGCGCGCCGGGATGACGGCGAGCGAGCCGTGGGAGACGGTGGCGATCACGCCGATCACCATGCCGAAGCAGTGGAAGAACGGCACTGGGATCACCACGGTGTCCTCCTCCGTGTAGCCCAGAAGCTCGCCGATGTGGAAGCCGTTGTTCAGCACGTTGCGATGCGTCAGCGTGACGCCCTTGGGGAAGCCGGTGGTGCCCGAGGTGTACTGCAGGTTCACGGGGTCCGCCGGCCCGGTGGCGGCCTCGCGCACGGCCAGGTCCTCGTCCGAGACCCGCGCGGCCTCGGCCAGGAAGTCGGCCCACGTGCCCTCGGCCACGGGATCGGCGGCGTGTCGGCCGGCCACGTCGCCGGCCTGCACGTGCGCGTAGGCGTCCTCGCCGCTCCCGGCCGGCAGCATGATCAGCTGCCGCAGGTGCGGCGCCGACTCACGGGCCACGGCGCGTGCGGTGGCGGGCGGGTCCATGCGTGCGTCCGCGCAGGCCACCACCAGCCCGCGCATGTCGCACTGCTCGACCACGTAGGTCAGCTCGTGGGCGCGGTACGCCGGGTTGAGGTTCACGAGGATGACGCCGGCACGCGCCGCGCCGTAGAGCAGCGAGACCCACTCGGCGACGTTGGGGCTCCACATGCCGATCCGGTCCCCCGCCTCGTAGCCCGCGGCCATGAGCGCCTTGGCCACCGTCACGGACTCCTCACGCAGCTGCCCGTAGGTCCAGGTGCGGCCGGTGGCCGGGTCCCCGTCCGGTCCACACTCCAGGAGCGCGGCGCGGTCGGCGAACCGGCGGGCGGTGTCGTCGAGGTTCTGGGCCAGGGTCTGCTCGAGCAGCTCGACGTCGGTCGGTCCCTGGGTGAAGGACTCGGGGGCGGTGGACTCGGTCATCGGGCGCTCCTCGCGGATGGTCGGGCGACGCCGCACGGCGTCACGATGCAGGGCCGTGCCGCCACCGGACCGCACAGGGCATCGGGTGTGACACGGACCACAGGCAGGCTACGTCGCCTGGCGGGAGGCCGCCACCTCCCGGGGCGGGGACACGGGGGGTGCCACGGCCCCGGACGGCAGAAGACCCCGGGACCGTGTGGTCCCGGGGTCTTCGTTCCGGTGGCAGATACTGGATTCGAACCAGTGAAGGCAATGCCAGCTGATTTACAGTCAGCCCCCTTTGGCCGCTCGGGAAATCTGCCGTGCCACCCGGCGGCTGCCGGGCGTCTCGAGGACGACCGCACCGGCCGGGCGAGAGTCGACTGTACAGCATCCCCGCGCCACGCCGCCAATCGGCCCGGGACCGCGTCCGCCGTCCCCGGTAGGCTGGCCCGCAGAGCGCCCGGCGCGGCCCCGCAGTGGCCGTCGTCGACGGGCGCACCCCGTCCGCAGACCCTGAAGGAGAGCACCCGTGGCCAGCGATTCCACGTTCGACGTCGTCAGCAAGGTGGACAGCCAGGAGGTGTCCAACGCCCTGAACCAGGCGCAGAAGGAGATCGCCCAGCGCTACGACTTCAAGGGCGTCGGCGCCGAGATCGACTTCTCCGGCGAGAAGATCCTCATGAGGGCCTCCTCCGAGGAGCGCGTCAAGGCCGTCAAGGACGTGTTCGAGTCCAAGCTCGTCAAGCGCGGCATCTCCCTCAAGTCCCTCGACGCCGGCGCCCCGTTCGCTTCCGGCAAGGAGTACCGCATCGAGGCGACCATGAAGGAGGGCATCGACCAGCCCACCGCGAAGAAGATCACCAAGCTGATCCGCGATGAGGGCCCCAAGTCCGTCAAGGCCCAGATCCAGGGGGACGAGCTGCGCGTGTCCTCCAAGTCCCGCGACGACCTGCAGTCGGTCATCGCGATGCTCAAGGACTTCGAGGACGCGGACCTGCAGTTCGTGAACTTCCGCTGATCCGCACGCCGCCTCCCCTCCGATCCCACCAGGAGTCCCCATGCTGTACCTGATCGACCCTCGCGGGGCCGTGTGGTCCGCCGACACCACGATCGGCCGGGCGCGGGCCCGGGCCCGCGTGGACGGCCGCCCGGTCGACGACCTGAAGTTCGCCAAGGCCGCCATGCTCCTGACCTTCGACGACCATGTGGACCTCGCGCTGCGTCACGGCGTCGCCGCCCCGCGGGGCCTCCTCCTCGACCACGGGTTCGTGGCCCAGGTGCTCGCCCCCGCGAACCTGAAGGCCCAGCGCGCCAACCAGGACGCGATCGCCGAGCAGCTCGCGGTGGTGGAACGTCGCACGGAGGACGTCGGATCGCTGCGCTCCCACCGGCACGCGGCCGCCTACGAGGGCGCGGACCAGAGTCTGGAGCGCCGCATCAAGAAGGCGGAGGAGGCGGCCCGCGAGACGCTCCAGGCGGCCCCGGACGAGGACCTCGTCCGCCACTGGACGCGCCTGGGTGGCGCGGTCCCGGCCACGCTCCAGGCCGGCCGCGACCGCTGACTCGCCGGCCGCCGTCGTCGTGGTGGCTCCCGCGGAGGGCGGCTCAGGCCGCCGCGAGCCAGACGTTTCGGCGGTCTCGCGGCCCGATCTGCAGCAGAATCATCTGGCTCACGGGCAGAAACGTCGGGCTCGGCGCTCCCTGGTGATCCCCGGCGCTCGCTGGCTCGCAGCCTCCCGCCTCGCCACCGCCACGGAACCCCGCGCCTGCTCAGGGCGTGGGGTTCCGGGCGTCGTAGCGCAGGAAGCCGGGCTGCCACCGCATCAGCGCGCTCACGCCGAGCATGCACAGCACACCGCCGGCCAGCAGGGTCGGCCCCTCCCCCAGGACCACGGACGCACCGCCGGTGATCAGCTCGCCCAGGCGCGGCCCGCCCGCCACCACGACGACGAACACGCCCTGCAGCCGGCCGCGCAGGTGGTCCGGGGTCGCGGACTGCAGGATCGAGCCGCGGAAGACGCCGGAGAGCGAGTCCGCGGCCCCGCCCACCGCCATGCACAGCGCGGCGAGGGCGAACGCGAGCGTGAGGCGGGGATCGCCGTCGGGCAGCGACTGTGCCCACCAGACCACGCCGCCGAACGCGGCCACCGCCCCGCCCCACACGAGGATCGAGACGTACACGCCCCAGCCCTGCGCATGCAGGCGGGTGAACGGAGCGGAGAACAGCCCCGCGAGGAACGCGCCCGCCGCCATCGCGGCCAGCAGCACCCCGACGGCGGCCTCACCCCCGCCGAGCACCACGGCGCCGATGGCGGGCAGCAGGGCGCGCGGGAACGCCGTCGTCATGGCCACGATGTCCGCCAGGAAGGTCATCCGCAGGTTCGGTCGCGAGCCGAGGAAGCGCAGGCCCTCGACCACCGAGGCCAGGCCCCCGCGCGTGCCCGAGGCGGCCGCGGCCTCGGCCTGCTGCGGCGGCAGGGACGGCAGCCGCCACACGGCGTACAGGGCGGCCAGGAAGGTGACGACGTCGATCGAGTAGGTCCACGCGTAGCCGACCGCCGCCACGAGCACGCCGCCCAGCACGGGGCCGACCATGAGGGCCACGGAGAACGTCATCATGTTCAGCGCGTTCGCCGCCGGCACGAGCGGCAGGCCCACGAGCGCGGGGATGATCGCGCCGCGGGTGGGCTGGTTGATGCCGGACGCGCCGGAGTGCAGGGCCACGAGGGCGTACAGCACCGGCACCGACTCGAGCCCGGCCCAGGCCTGCGCGGCGATGCCGACCGTGGTCAGCCACATGACGGCCGAGGAGGTCAGCGCGACGCGGCGGCGGTCGTGCCGGTCCGCGATCGCGCCGCCGTACAGGCCCGCGACCACGAGCGGCACGAGCGCGGCGAGGCCGAGCAGGCCCACCGCGAACGAGGAGCCGGTCAGGGCGAACACCTCGAGGGACACCGCCACGAGCGTGAGCTGCGTGCCCACGTACGCGAGCGTGTTGCCGAGCCACAGCCGCCGGTAGGCGGGTGAGACCCGCAGCGGGGTGATGTCGAGGAGGAGGCGGGCCACCCCGGAAGCCTAGCGCCGGGGCGGCCAGGGCCCGCCCCGGATCAGGCGGTCGGGACGGAGGCCCCGTCGCGGGAGATGCGGGTCATCTCCTCCCGGTCCACGACCTTCACCCGCTCCCGCGCCACCGGCCCGGCCTCCGTCGCCTGCGCACCCAAGGACTTCTCATGCTCATCCAGAGCATGCCAACCAGCCCACGTGGTGTACGGGACCTCACGGGACTCGAGCAGCTCGATCACGGACTCCTCCGACGGCTCCTGGGCCGTCCACAGCCCCGGCTCGTCCTCGATCAGATGCTTGATCGTCTCCAGGGAGTCACCCTTGGTGTGCCCGATCAACCCCACCGGGCCCCGCTTGATCCACCCCGAGGCGTACAGGCCCGGCACGGGGGCACCGTCCGCGTCGAGCACCCGGCCTTCCGCGTTCGGGATCACCCCGCGCACCTCATCGAACTCCACCCCCTCCACGGGCGAACCGAAGTAGCCCACCGCCCGGTAGATCGCCTGCACCGGGTAGTCCACGGTCTCGTCCGTCGGGCGGACCCCACCGGAACCGTCCAGCTCCATTCGGCGCATCCGCAGGCCGTCCACCCGGCCGTCGCCGTCCTCGTCCAGGAACTCCTCGGGG
>NZ_RBLN01000139.1:0-5925 GCF_003989405.1 Micrococcus sp. HSID17227
GGTCGACCGCCCCGCGCCCGCGTCGACGCCGTCCCCCGCCGCGTCCGCGCCGACGACGCCGGCCCCGCGGCTGTCCCGGACTCTGCGGGTGGTCGAGGGCCCGAAGGCCGGGCAGACCATCGCCCTGGAGGGCCGTCCCCTGCTGATGGGCCGCGCCCAGGACGCCGACCTGGTGCTCGTGGACGACTACGCCTCCGGCCGCCACGCCCGGCTGTTCCCCCAGGGCACCCGCTGGTTCCTCGAGGACCTCGGCTCCACGAACGGCACCTACGTCAACGGCGCCCCCGTCACCCGCGCGGTGCCCGTGGGCCCCGGCACGGCCATCCGCATCGGCAAGACCGTCATGGAGCTCGAGGCCTGACCCATGACCCTCGTCCTCCGCTACGCCGCCCGCTCCGACGTCGGCCGCGTCCGTGCCAAGAACGACGACTCCGCCTACGTGGGCCGTCATCTGGTCGTGCTCGCGGACGGCATGGGCGGGCACGTGGGCGGCGACGTGGCAAGCGCGTCCACGGTGCTGGACCTGGCCCCGCTGGATGCGGTGGGCTACGAGGACCCGGCCACGGTGCTGCCGGACGAGATCCAGAACGCCAACCTGATCCTCAACGAGCTGGTGCACGCCAACCCCAAGCTCGCCGGCATGGGCACCACGTGCACCGCCGCCCTGCTCGCGGGGACCACGCTGCACATCGCGCACATCGGCGACTCCCGTGCCTACCGGCTCGCGAACGGCGAGTTCTCCCAGGTCACCACGGACCACACGTTCGTGCAGAAGCTCGTGGACGAGGGGCGTCTCGAGGCCGGGGAGGCCCCGTTCCATCCGAACAAGAACGTGCTCATGCGCGTGCTCGGCGACGTGGACGCCTCCCCCGAGCTGGACGTGTTCGAGGTGCCCGTCGCCCCCGGAGAGCGCTGGCTGTTCTGCTCGGACGGCCTCACGGACGTGGTCTCCCCCGAGAAGATCCACGAGGTGCTGCGGGACTCGGAGGCTCTCAACCAGGCCGTCGACACCCTCGTGGACCTGACCCTCAAGGGCGGCGCCCCGGACAACGTCACCGTGGTGGCGTTCGAGATCGCGGAGGGCACGGCGGAGGAGCTGGCCCCCGTCCCGGACGTCCACCTGTCCGAGCAGGCCCTCGCCGCGGCCCACCCGCCCGAGGTCGGCCCGGTCTCCGGCCTGCTGCTGCGCGAGGACCTGGACGCACGACCCCACCTGCTCGTCGGCGCGGCCTCCAACGCTGTGAGGACCGACCGCATCCCCGTGGTCACCAGCAGCCCCACGCGCCGCCGCGCCGCTGCCCTGCTCGGCCAGACGCCCGTGCCGGAGAGCCGTCCCCGGCGCACCCCGGCCGTCCGCACGGACGGGCAGGAACCCGACGTCGCCGCGCGCCGCGACCCTTCCCCCCGGCCCGCCGCCACCCCCGCCCCCCCTGCCGCCGCCGCCCCATCCCCCGCCGCCACACCGGCCCCCACCGCCGCCGACCCCCCGTCCGACGAGGCCGCCGAGGCGTCGGCCACGACCCCCACCCCGGCCCCGGCGACCTCCGGGCCCGCCGGCGGCTCCGAGGCCAGGGCCGCGCGTCGGCGGCGTGGGAAGGACGACCGCCCGGTGCAGTACCGTCGCGGCTGGTTCATCCCCGTATTCACCACGCTGCTCGCCCTCACCCTCGCGGCCGTGGCCGTGTGGGGCTACCTGTGGACCCAGACGCAGTACTACGTGGGGGCCAACGACGGCCGGATCGCCGTGTTCAAGGGCGTCTCCCAGCGGCTGGGCCCGCTCGAGCTGTCCCACGTGGACCGCCAGACCGACCTCCCGGTGGACGCGCTGCCCGCGTACGCACGCGACCGCGTGAACGCCGGCATGGCCGCCCGGGACGTGGACCACGCGGAGCAGATCGTCGCCGAGCTGCGCGACTCGCTGCACCCGAACGCCCCCGCCCCCGCCGGTGAGCCCTCCGAGCGGGCCCGGCCGAGCGCGACGCCGTCGTCGTCCTCCGCCCGCCCCTCGGACGCGTCCGGCTCCGCCGCGCCGACGAGCCCGGCATCGTCCCCGAGCGCGACGGGAGGTGAGGCCCCGTGACCGAGGTGATCTCCCCCGCACGCCCGCGCCGGAACATCGAACTGGTCCTACTGCTGGCCGCCCTGGCCATCGCCCTGGGGGCGGACCTGCTGGGCATGATCGGCACGGACGCCCCGCTGGACTCCACCGCCTGGGTGCCGCTGGGCATCTTCGGCGCGGCCACCCTCGTGCTGCACGTGGTCCTGCGGCTGCGGGCCCCCTACGCGGACCCGTTCATGCTGCCGATCACCGCCCTGCTCAACGGGCTGGGCCTGGCCATGATCCACCGGCTGAGCCAGGACGCCGCGATGGCCAACCCCACCTCGCAGCTCGTGTGGTCCGTCCTGGCCGTCCTGGTGGCCTCCGCCCTGGTGTTCCTGGTGCGCGACCACCGGGTGCTGCGGCGCTGGCCGTACCTGTTCCTCGCCGCGTCCGGCGTGCTGCTGCTCCTGCCGCTCGTGCCCGGGCTGGGCCTGAGCATGTACGGGGCGCGGATCTGGATCGACGTCGGCTTCGGCACCTTCCAGCCCGGCGAGATCGCCAAGATCACGCTGGCCATCTTCTTCGCCGGCTACCTCTCCGCGAACCGCGACCTGATCCTGCTGGCCGGCCGCCGCGTGGGCCCGGTGACCTTCCCCCGAGCCCGGGACCTCGGCCCGTTGCTGGCCGGCTGGCTCCTGGCGCTCGGCGTGCTCGTGTTCCAGCGCGACCTGGGCTCGGCCCTGCTGTTCTTCGGCATGTTCATGGCGATGCTCTACATCGCCACGTCCCGCGCCTCCTGGATCCTCCTCGGCCTGGGCCTGATCGCCTTCGGCGCGGCGCTGGCGTTCCTGTTCATGCCGCACGTGACCGCCCGGTTCGAGATCTGGCTGAGGGCCTTCGACCCCGAGATCTACCATCGCGACTTCGGCGGCTCCTACCAGGTCGTCCAGGGCCTGTTCGCGATGGCCTCGGGCGGGCTGATGGGCACCGGCCTGGGCGCGGGCAACCCCACCCAGGTGCCGCTGTCCTTCTCGGACATGATCCTCACGGCCATCGGCGAGGAGCTCGGCTTCGTGGGCCTGGCCGCCGTGCTCGTCCTGTACTTCCTGCTCGTCACCCGCATGATGCGCGCCGCCCTCGGCGTGCGCGACGCGTTCGGCAAGGTGCTCGCCTCCGGCCTGGCCTTCACCATGGCGTGGCAGGTGTTCGTGGTGATGGGCGGTGTGACCCTCGTGCTGCCGCTCACCGGCCTCACGACGCCGTTCCTCGCCGCCGGCGGCTCGTCGCTGCTGGCCAACTGGATCATCGTGGGGCTCGTGCTGCGCATCTCGAACGCCGCCCGCCGTCCCGCGGTCGTGGACGGGATGGTCAACGCGTCCGGGCCCGGCGCCGGCCACCTCGACCCCGGCACGGCGCTCCCGGCGGCCGCTGTGCCCCCGGGAGGAGGTGAGGAGCGGTGAACGAGGCGATCCGACGCACGTGGACCGTCATGGCGGCCATGATCCTGGTGCTCGCGCTGGCTGCGTCCGTCATCCAGGTGCTGGCCGCGGACCAGCTCAAGACGCACGCCCTGAACTCGCGGCAGATGTTCCTGGAGTTCGGCGCCCCGCGCGGGCCGATCCTCGTGGACGGCGAGCCGATCGCCGAGTCCGTCCCCTCCGACGACGCGTACCACTACCAGCGCGTCTACCACGAGCCCGAGCTGTACGCCCCGCTCACGGGCTTCTATTCGCTCACCTACGGCACCGCCGGGCTGGAGGCGGCCATGAACGAGCAGCTCTCCGGCACCCCCACGTCCCAGTTCGTGGACCGCGCCATGGAGATCATCACGGGTGCCACGCCCGAGGGCGACCAGGTGGAGCTGACGATCGACCCCGAGCTGCAGCGTCTGGCGTACGACGCGCTCCCGGACGGCGTGCGCGCCTCCGCCGTGGTCACGGACCCGACGACGGGCGAGATCCTGGCCATGGTGTCGAAGCCGAGCTTCGACCCCAACGCGCTCTCCTCGCACAACCCGGCCGAGGCGCAGGCGGCGATGGCCGCGATCGATCAGATCCCCGGTGCCAGCGCGTACCGCAACCGCGCCTCGGAGCAGCTCGTGTCCCCCGGCTCCACGTTCAAGCTCATCGACGCGGTGGCCATGCTCGAGTCCGGTGACTACACCCCGGACGGGACGGTGGACATCCCCGCCGCGTGGACGCTGCCCGGCACGACCACGGAGCTGCCCAACTACGACGGCTCACCGTGCAACACCGTGGGGCGTCAGACCCTCACATGGGCGCTGGCACAGTCCTGCAACACCCCGTTCGCCATGGCCGCCGTCGAGCTGGGCCAGGACCGGATCCGGGAGGCCGCCGAGCGGTTCGGCTTCAACGACTCCTTCGAATACCCGCTGCCCGTGACCGCCTCCGTGTTCCCCTCCGACCTGGACGACGCCGCGCTGGCGCAGTCCTCGATCGGCCAGCGGGACGTGCAGGCCACCGCGCTGCAGATGGCCATGGTGGCCGCCGGCATCGCGAACGACGGCGTGGTCATGGAGCCGCAGCTGATCAAGGCGGTCCGCCGTTCGGACCTCACCACGGTGCAGGAGTTCAGCCCCCGTGAGCGCGGCCGGGCCACGACCCCCGAGGTGGCCGGGCAGGTCTCGGACATGATGGTCTCGGCGGTGGAGGACGGCATCCTGGGATCCGTGCAGTCGGACACGGTGCGGATCGCGGCGAAGTCGGGCACGGCCGAGGTCGGGGACACGGGCAACGTGCACTCCTGGATCACCGGCTTCGACGCGAGCGAGAACCCCCGGGCGGCCGTGACGATCGTGGTGGAGGACGAGCCGCCGGGGGTTGGACATCAGACAGTCGTCAGTGGCATGAAGGCAATCATGGAAGCGGTGGTCACGGAATGAGGCCGACATCGGGCATCACCCTCGGCGGCAGGTACCAGTTGACCGATCGCATCGCGATCGGCGGCATGGGCGAGGTGTGGAAGGCGCGGGACAAGGTCCTGGGCCGGATCACCGCCGTGAAGATCCTCAAGGAGGAGTACACGGGTGACCCCAACTTCCTGCGCCGCTTCCGGGCGGAGGCCCAGCACACCGCGCTGCTGAACCACCCCGGCGTCGCCAACGTCTACGACTACGGCGAGGAGAAGGGCTCCGCCTACCTCGTCATGGAGCTCGTGCCCGGCCAGCCGCTGTCCTCCATCCTCGAGAAGGAGAAGGTGCTCTCCCCCGAGCGGACCCTGGGGATCATCGCGCAGACGGCGGCCGCGCTCTCGGCGGCCCACGCCCAGGGGCTCGTGCATCGCGACGTCAAGCCCGGCAACCTCATGATCACGCCCACCGGCCGGGTGAAGGTGACGGACTTCGGCATCGCGCGCCTGGCGGACCAGGTCCCGCTCACGGCCACCGGCCAGGTGATGGGCACCGCCCAGTACCTCGCGCCCGAGCAGGCCACGGGGCAGCAGGCCACCGGCTCCTCCGACCTCTACTCGCTGGGCATCATCGGCTACGAGGCCCTCGCCGGGCATCGCCCGTTCACGGGCGAGTCCCAGATCGCGATCGCCCTCGCCCAGGTCAACGACACCCCGCCGCCCCTGCCGGACACCGTCCCGGCCCCGGTGCGCGCCCTGATCATGTGCATGCTCTCGAAGGACCCCAAGGAGCGGCCCTCGGACGCGACCGCGCTCTCGGAGGCCGCCGAGGCGCTGCGTCGCAAGGACACCCGCGGCGCCGTGGAGGCCGTGCCCCGCCTGGCCGTCTTCCTCGAGGAGCAGGGCGTGGCCGACCCCTCGGGCGCCGAGACCGCTCCCCTGGACTACGACGGCCTGCGCACCACCCATCCGCGCGTCGAGGGCACCCGGGCGGACGGCTCTCCCGCCACCGCGGC
>NZ_RBLN01000140.1:0-5761 GCF_003989405.1 Micrococcus sp. HSID17227
GTCGCAGCTGAGCGGCATCACCGCGGAGCGGACACGACCACGGGGCGGGCACCGACGGATCGGTGCCCGCCCCGTGGTCGTGGTGGGCCGGTGGCGTGCCCCAGGCGTCTGCGCCGCGGCTCAGCCGAGGCCGGCGACGCGGCCCAGGATGAACACCAGGACGCCGATGACCACGAGGGCGATGATCAGCCCGAGCACGATCTTGCCGGCCGAGCGCTCGCCGGTCTGCTCCACGTCCATGCCCGGGTTGCTCGGGCCGACGCCTGCACCCTCGGCGGGGGGCGTGTCGCCGTCGAACGCGACGCCGGAGGTCTCGTCCGTCGCCTCGCGTGCGCGCCGGGCGTCCTGGGGGTCGGGGGTGTGCGGGGTGGCCATGGCCGGCTCCTCTCGTCTCGGCGGCACGGGTGCGCGCCGCTGGCCCTCACGGTAGGCCCGGGGCAGGGGGTCCTGACCAGGGCGAAGCGACGCCCGCCCCGGCGCTTTCGTGGCCGAAACGGCGCGCCCCGAGCCGCTTTCGTTGACGAAACGGCGCCCCTCCACGCCGCCCGACGGATCCCGTCACCCTCTTGATCGTTGGACGTCCAAGCAATAGCGTGATCGGCGTCACGTCCCCGCCGTCCGGAGGAGCCCCCATGCCCGAGGCCTACATCATCGACGCCGTCCGCACCCCCGTGGGTCGCCGAGGGAAGGGGCTCGCCGGTGTGCATCCCCTCGACCTGGCGGCCGCGCCGTTGCGCGAGCTCGTCGGCCGCCAGGACATCGACTCAGCCGAATACGACGAGGTCATCCTCGGCTGCATCGACCAGCTCGGCCCGCAGGCCATGGACGTGGCGCGCAACGCCTGGCTCGCGGCCGGGCTCTCCGAGGACGTCCCCGGCACCACGGTCGAACGCCAGTGCGGCTCCGGCCAGCAGGCAGTCCACTACGCCGCGCAGGCCGTCATGAGCGGGACGGCGGACCTCGTCGTCGCCGGTGGCGTCCAGTCCATGAGCGCGATCCCGCTCTCCCGGTCCAACACGGCCGCCCGCGATCTCGGCTTCCCCGACCCGTTCACCGGCTCCGAGTCCTGGGCCGCCCGCTACGGGAGCGAGGAGATCTCCCAGTTCCGCGGGGCCGAGATGATGGCCCGGCACTGGAACCTGGACCGTGACGCCCTGGAGGAGTTCGCGGTGCGCTCCCACGAGCGTGCGCTCGCCGCCCAGGCCGACGGTCGCTTCGACCGCGAGATCCTACCCCTCGCCGGCCTCACCGCGGACGAGGGCCCCCGCACCCCGGACGCCACGAAGATCGCCTCGCTCGACCCGATCGTCCCCGGCGGGCTGCACACCGCGGCCACCGCGTCCCAGATGTCCGACGGCGCGGCCGCCCTCCTGCTCGCCTCCGAGGAGGCCGTGCACCGCCACGGTCTCACCCCGCGAGCCCGCATCCACCACATCTCCGCCCGCGGCGCCGACCCCGTGATGATGCTCTCCGCCCCGATCCCGGCGACGGCGTACGCGCTCGACCGCATGGGCCTGACCATCGACGACATGGACCTCGTGGAGATCAACGAGGCGTTCGCCGCCGTCGTGCTGGCCTGGTTGACCGAGACCGGCGCCGATCCGGCGAAGGTCAACGTCAACGGCGGGGCGATCGCCCTGGGCCACCCCATCGGCGCCACCGGCGCCCGCCTGATGACCTCCCTGCTGCACGAGCTCGAGCGCACGGGCGGCCGCTACGGCCTGCAGACCATGTGCGAGGGCGGCGGCCAGGCCAACGTCACCGTGATCGAACGTCTCTGACCCATCCCCCGGAGGTTTCCATGCCCGACCAGATCACCCACCCCACCGACGCCGGCCACCTCTCCCCCGCCCCGGAGGACACGATCGGCCGCGTGTTCGCACGCGCGGTCGCCCGCTCCCCGCAGGCCGTCGCCCTGCGCTTCGAGGACCGCGACTGGACCTACGCCCAGCTCCGGGACGGAGCGCACCGCGTGGCCCGCCGCCTCCAGGACACCGGCCTGCCGGCCGGCACCCGGGTGGCCGCCTACGCCACCAACTCGGACGCCTACGCGCTGCTCTTCCTCGCCTGCGTCACGGCCGGCTACGTGCACGTGCCCGTGAACTTCGCGCTCAAGGGCGGCGAGCTCGCCCACGCCCTCGAGGACTCCGGCGCGGAGCTGCTCGTGGCCGACGCCGGCATGCTCGAGCGGGTCGACCAGGTCCGGGCCGAGGGCCGCGCGTCGGCTCTGCGGCACGTGTGGACCATGCTCCCCGCCGGCCACGCCGAGCCCTCCGTGCTGGAGACCGCCCAGGACGAGACGTTGGACGCCGCCGCCCCGGAGGCGGAGGTGTCGGCCACCGACCTGGCCCAGCTGCTCTACACCTCCGGCACCACCTCCACCCCCAAGGGCGCCATGATGTCCCACCGGGCGCTCGTGGCGGAGTACCTCTCCTCGATCATCGCGCTGGACTTCACGGCCGAGGACCGCCCCCTCGTGGCCATGCCGCTGTACCACTCGGCCGCGATGCACGTGTTCCTGCTCCCCTACCTGAGCCTCGGCGCCACGGTGCGACTGCTGGCCGCCCCGGACATCCCCCGGATGCTCGAGCTCGTGGAGACCGAGCACATCGGCTCCCTGTTCCTGGCGCCCACCGTCTGGGTGCCGCTGGCGAACCATCCGGACCTGGCCACGCGCGACCTCTCCTCGCTGCGCAAGGCCCAGTACGGGGCCTCGATCATGCCGGTGACCGTGCTGCAGCGCCTGCGCCAGAGCCAGCCGGGCATCGGCTTCTACAACTGCTTCGGCCAGTCCGAGCTGGGCCCGCTGTGCACGGTGCTGCGCCCCGAGGAGCACGACGCGAGGCCCGCCTCGTGCGGCCGCCCCGTGTTCCACGTGGAGGCCCGGGTGATGACGGCCGACGGCGCCCCCGCTGCGCCCGGCGAGCCCGGTGAGATCCAGTACCGCTCGCCGCAGCTGCTCTCCGGCTACTGGAACCGCCCGGATGCCACCGCGGACGCGTTCACCGACGACGGCTGGTTCCGCTCCGGCGACCAGGTCACCCAGGACGCGGCCGGCTACATCCAGGTGGTGGACCGCATCAAGGACGTCATCAACACGGGCGGCGTGCTGGTCGCCCCGCGCGAGGTCGAGGACGCCATCTACGAGCTCGACGAGGTGGCCGAGGTCGCCGTCATCGGCCTGCCGGACGAGCGCTGGATCGAGGCGGTGACCGCCGTCGTCGTGCTCAAGGAGGGCGCCGAGCTGACCGCGGAGACCGTGCGCACCCACGTGAAGGAGCGCCTGGCAGGCTTCAAGGTGCCCAAGCGCGTGGACTTCGTGGCGGAGCTGCCGCGGAACCAGTCGGGCAAGCTGCTCAAGCGCGCGCTGCGCGCCGAGCGGACGCAGGAGGCCCGGTGACGCGCAGGCAGAAGCCGACCTACGACGTCGTCACGCCCCTGGACGTCGACTACCTGGACGCGTTCGGGGAGGCGACGGAGGAGGACCGCGCGCACTGGGACCGCGCCCGTGCCTACGGCCGGGAGGTGCTCGAGCGGATCGACGGGCACTGGGACCGGGCGGAGTACCCGTTGGACCTGGTGGCGCGGGCGGGCGAGCTCGACCTGCTCACCGACGGGCTGGAGGTGCCGGGGCACGCGGTGATGTCGCCGTTGGCCGCGGGCCTGGTGGCGATGGAGATCTCCCGCGCGGACGGGTCGATGGCGGCCGCGGCGGCGGTGCAGGGCGGGCTCGTGCTGCGCGCCCTGGTGCACTGCGCGAGCCCGGAGCAGAAGGAGCGGTACCTCGAGCCGGTGGCGCGCGGCACGCTGCCGGGCGGGTTCGCGCTCACGGAGCCGCTGCACGGTTCGGACTCGGTGTCCCTCGAGACGTCCGCGCGGCCCGACGGCGCCGGCGGCTGGGTGCTGAACGGCGCCAAGAAGTGGATCGGCAACGGGGCCGCCGGGGGCATCACGATCGTGTGGGCGCGCGACACCGAGGACGGCCAGGTCAAGGGGTTCGTGGTGGAGCAGTCCACGCCCGGCTACGAGGCCGAGGTGATCACGGGCAAGGGCGCGCTGCGGGCCATCCACCAGGCGGAGATCACGCTGACCGACGTGCGGGTCGGCGACGACGCCCGGCTGCCGGACGTGGCGACGTTCAAGGACGCCGCGCGCGTGCTGGTGGCCACCCGCGTGAACGTGGGCTGGTCCGCGCTGGGCCACGCGACCGCCATGTTCGAGGCCGCACTCGCGTACGCCCGGCAGCGCGAGCAGTTCGGCAAGCCGCTGGGAGCGCACCAGATGGTGCAGGAACGGCTCGCGCAGATGCTGGACGAGGTGACCGCGATGCAAACCCGCTGCGTGGCCGTGGCCCGCCTGCAGGCGGCGGGGCGGCTGCGCGACGAGCAGGCGTCCCTGCTGAAGTACGCCTGCACGCGGGGCGCGCGGCGGGTGGCGCAGATCGCCCGCGACATGCTCGGCGGCAACGGCATCCTCCTTGAGCACCGGGTGATGCGGCACTTCGCCGACGTCGAGGCGCTGCACACCTACGAGGGCACCGAGTCCGTGCAGGCGTTGATCCTCGGCCGGGACCTGACCGGGATGAGCGCGTTCGCGTGAGCGCCTCCCTCAGGGCGCGGAGACGACCCCCACGCCCACCCGGGGCAGGCTGCGGTCCACGACCAGCTCCAGCCGACGTTCGTGGAACCGTGCGCCGAGCAGCTCCTCGAGGTCCTCGACGAGGTGCACCGTGATGGTCTCGATGACCGCCGCGGTGTCCTCTCCGTCCCGCAGGATGCAGTCCACCTCCAGCTCCGGGGCGGAGGGGGTGCCGGTGATGGCGAACCTCGCCTCGGCGACCTCGGGGAACACGGTGACGGCCCGCGCGGCACTCATGGCCAGGCGGGCGCAGCGCTGACGGAAGGCGGCGGGCTGGGGCGCCGGGGACTCGAGGACGGGCGGGACGGCGGACAGGGTCCGCCCCATGGCCTGGGGGGCCTCCAGCGTTGCTGTCATGACATTCCTCTCGCCGCGGCCCGGGCGCCCCCTCACAGAGATCGCCGTGACCTGG
Source organism: Micrococcus sp. HSID17227 (assembly GCF_003989405.1). Taxonomy (NCBI): domain Bacteria; kingdom Bacillati; phylum Actinomycetota; class Actinomycetes; order Micrococcales; family Micrococcaceae; genus Micrococcus; species Micrococcus sp. HSID17227. The sequence continues at coordinate 5,051 of NZ_RBLN01000140.1, forward strand.
ATAATGTTAGTGTAACTATGCGTTAGGAAGACTAACCAAATTTTCGGGGTGACGTGAATAGGGAGGTTCAAGAGCGCATGGGTGAGGAGCACACCACGCTGACCAGCACGGATGGCGAACCGACGTCGGGCTACTGGTACACCCGCGGCGCCCGCGAGATCGAACCTGTGGACGTGCTCAACCTGCTGCGACGCTACCGGGAGGCCGAACGGCGCATGCGCGCCCGCACCCGGGACAGCATGGGGATGGGAGAGACCCACCTGTCAGCCCTGCGTTACCTGCTGCGGGCCGACCGACGCGGCCACAAGGTCCGTCAGCGGGATCTGGCCAGCGCCCTGGAGATCACCCCGGCCTCCGCCAGCGCCCTGGTGGACCGACTGGTCCGAGACGGCTACGCCCGACGGGCACCCCACCCACAGGACCGCCGATCCGTGGTGGTGGAGCCGACGGCCAAGACGGACCACGAGGTCCGCGCCACCCTGGGCGCCATGCACCGCAGTATGCTCGCCGCGGTGGAGGGCCTCACCCCGGCCGAGCTCGCCGGCGCGGCCGCGTTCCTGCGGGCCCTGATCCGCAGCCGTGGAAGTTGAGTCCCGGATAGTGGTGTAACCCTCCCCGGTGGCCACGACCATCTTCGAGACGGACGCGGTCACCGTGGGAGCCTTCGAGCGAACCTTCCACAGCACTCTCGAAAGGACATCACCACGATGA
>NZ_RBLN01000141.1:0-5622 GCF_003989405.1 Micrococcus sp. HSID17227
GGGGATGCGGCGGCCGTGGGCGGTGAGCACGGTGGCCTTGCCCTCGCGCAGGTCGCCGTCGGCGGACTTGCCGGTCTCCCCGGGATCGCCGAACACGCCGAGGACGTCGTCGATCACCTGGTAGGCGGCGCCGAGGTCGGCGCCGGCCTCGCCCATCGCCCGGGCGAGGTCGGGATCCGCCCCGGCCAGGAGGGCGCCGGCGCGCAGGGGCGCGCCGACCGTGTAGTGCGCCGTCTTGAGCCGTTGCATGGCGAGGATGCGGTCGGGATCGGGCTCCTCACCGGTGTGGCGGGACAGCCCCAGGAGCACGTCCTCGAGCTCGCCGGCCGCAGTCACGGCGGCGGCGTCGAAGACGACGGCGGCGGCCTCGGCGGCCCGGGCGGTGTCGGCGGCACAGGTGGCGGCGAGCCGGAACGCCTGGGTGAGCAGGACGTCCCCCGCGATGAGGGCGACGGCGACCCCGGCGTGGGCGGCGTCCGCGGCGGGCACCCCGCGGGCCTCGAGGCGGTGCCGGGCGGAGGCGTGCACGGCGGGCTGGCCGCGCCGCAGCACGTCCCGATCGATGACGTCGTCGTGGACGAGCAGCGCGGTGTGCAGCAGTTCGAAGGCGGCCCCGAGTCGGTCGACGGCAGCGCGGCCGGACGGAGGGACCGGGTCGGCGGTCGCCAGGCGCCAGCCGAGCTCGACGAGACGGGGGCGGATGAGCTTGCCGGCGCCCACATGGACGTGGAGCGAGTCGAGCAGCTCGGCGAAGGCGGCGGATCCGGGTGCCTGGGCCGCGGCATGTCGGAGCGCGGCGTCCAGCTCGGCGGTCACCCCGGAGAGCGCGGCCTCGCCGCCCGTCCTCGCTTCACCCATGGCGCCTCCTCGGTGGCGGACACGACGCGGCACCGACCGCCGCATCTGTTCGACCGTCTAACTTCTGGACGCAGAAGACACTACGGGCCTCGCCGGTCCCGCGTCCATGCGCGGCGGTCCCGGGCGGCGCGATCTCACGACGCACGGGGCCGCCGTCGGGATCAGGCGTCGGCGGACGCCGTCTCCAGGGTGATCTCCGGGTCCACGATCTGACCCTCCCACTCACCGGAGACCCCGTACACGACGCAGTGCTTCTCGTCGGTGCCGTAGTTGCCCAGCTCGGAGGAGGTCAGGACGGCCCCGTTCAGCTGGTCCTCCTTCTCCTCGCTCAGGCGCTGGGCCTGGGCGGTGCAGGTCTGGGCGGCGGCCGGGTCGGCCTCCTCGCCCTCGGCCACGGCCGGCACGGCCCACAGGTACTCCGCGGTGTGGGCGCCCTCGCAGTCGGTGGTCTCGAAGGAGGACAGGTCACGGGCGCCGAGCGGGGCGGTGAAGCACGTGCCGGCCTCGTAGTCGGCCGGGGCCGCGGACAGCGACGACGCCGAGGCGGACGACGACTCCGCACCCTGCGCGGACGCGGAGGCGGGCGCCGTCGTCGAGGCGGACGCGTCGGCGTCGGACGAGTCCTGACCGCCGCACGCGGTGAGGGCCAGCAGCGCGGCAGCGGACAGGCCGGCAAGACGGGCGGAACGGGACAGGGCGGCGAAGGCCATGGGGGTGCTCTCCTCGAGTGACGTGGGACGCGCCGGGGTGTGGCGCCGACCTCAGCACTCTAGCCACGCCCGGCCATCAGGATCGGGCCGGGGTGACATGGCCCACATCTGATGGGCGGCCCGGCTCGCCTGCCACACTGAGAGGCATGCAGACCCCGGCCACGCCCTCCCCGCACGACCACCCCTCCCCCGTCGCCCGACCGTGGATGGCGGCCTCGGACGTCCCGGTCGCAGGCCCCGACGACGTCGAGCGCGTGGTCCTGCTGTCCCCGGCGGGCGAGGCCGTGGGCACGGAGGCCAAGGCCACGGTCCACCGCCGCACCGAGGACGGCGGCACGCCCCTGCACCTGGCCTTCTCCTGTCACGTGTACGACGAGGCCGACCGGTTCCTGCTCACCCGCCGGGCGCTGGGCAAGGCGGCGTTCCCCGGGGTGTGGACCAACGGGTTCTGCGGGCACCCCGGCCCCGGCGAGTCCCCCGCGGAGGCCGTGCTGCGCCGCGCCCCGCAGGAGCTGGGCGTGGAGGTGTCCGACGTCGTCGAGGTGCTCCCCGACTTCCGCTACCGGGCCGCGGACGCCTCCGGCATGGAGGAGCACGAGATCTGCCCGGTGTTCCGGGCCCGGATGCACGGCGACCCCGCCCCGGAGCGGGACGAGGTCGCGGAGTGGTGCTGGGTGGAGCCGGCCGATCTGGCCGCCGCCCTGGCCGCCGTCCCCCGGGCGTTCAGCCCGTGGCTCGTGGAGCAGTGGCAGCAGGGGGCGTTCGACCCGCGGTGAGCGGCCGGCGCGGCGACGCCGCGCGGGCCGTCAGCGGCCGTTGACGTCGTCGAGGTGGGCGGCGGTGGACTGCACGGCCTCGTCCTGCCCCGGCTCGGCGTCGCCCTGCTGGCCCTGCTGCTCCTCGGCCAGGCGGCGGACCTCTGCGATGTCGAGGCCCTTGACCTGGTCGAGCAGCTGCTCGAGCGCGGTGCCCGGCAGGGCGCCGGCCTGGGAGAACACGAGCACGCCGCCGCGGAAGGCCATGAGCGTGGGGATGGAGGTGATGCCGGCCATCGCCGCCAGCTGCTGCTGGTCCTCCGTGTCGACCTTGGCGAACACGACGTCGTCGTGCTTCTCCGAGGCGGCCTCGAACACGGGGGCGAACTGGCGGCACGGGCCGCACCAGCCGGCCCAGAAGTCCACGAGCACGGTGTCGTTCTCGGCGACGGTGGAGCCGAACTCCTCGAGGGTCAGGTCCTTGGTGGCCACGGTGGGTCCTTTCGTCAGCGGGGCCGACGCGCTCACGCCGGCGATCGTCCTGCCGACCACAACGGACACCCCGCCGCACCTATTCCGCCCCACCCCGCTTTCGTTCGGGAAACGGCGGCGTGTCCCGGCACTTTCGTTCGGGAAACGGGCGCCTTCCACGCACTGTCGTGGCCGAGACGGGAGCCGTCGTCGTCGCTTCCTAGACTGACCGCATGACCGCCACTACCGCCCTGCCCCTGCTCGTGCTCAACGGCCCCAACCTGAACCTGCTCGGCACCCGCGAGCCCGAGGTCTACGGCACGGCCACCCTCGACGACGTCCGTGCGCTCACCGAGGCCCGCGCGGCCGAGCACGGGCTGACCGTGGACTTCCGACAGTCCAACCACGAGGGCGAGCTCATCGACTGGATCCAGGAGGCCCGCACCTCCCACGCTGGCGTCCTCATCAACCCCGCCGGGTACTCGCACACCTCCATCGCGATCCGCGACGCCCTCGCCGCCGTCGACCGGCCGATCGCCGAGGTGCACATCTCCAACGTCCACCGGCGCGAGGCGTTCCGGCACCACTCGCACGTCTCCGCCGTCGCCGACGTCGTGATCGCCGGGGCGGGCGTCCAGGGCTACGCCCTCGCCGTCGACTGGCTCGCCGCGGCTGTGCGCCGCTGAGCGCTGGTCAGGACCCGCCTGGCCGTGCCTAGGGTCGGTGGTACGAGCCGGTGGCCACATCAGGGCGCCGGCACCCGACGACGAAGGAGTCACGCCATGGGCACCCAGGATCCCCGCGCCCGTCTGCTCGAGAAGCTCGCGAAGGTGAACGTCTGCATGCTGACCACCGCTGAGCGGGACGGCACGCTCGTCACCCGCCCGATGGGCCTGCAACAGGCCGAGGACGGCGGCACGCTCTGGTTCCTCACGCGCGCCACCTCCGACGTCGCCGCGGACGCTCCGCAGCGCCCGGTCAACGTCGCCGTGCAGGACAAGGACTTCTGGGCCTCCCTCGCGGGCCACGGTCAGCTCGTCCGCGACGACGCGCGCAAGAAGGAGTTCTGGAACCCGGCCACCGAGGCCTTCTTCGGTGAGGGCTCGAGCCCCGAGGATCCGCAGATCGTGCTCGTGCGCGTGGACGTGCAGACCGCCCAGTTCTGGGAGTCCCCGGGCGCGGTGGCCACCGCCGTCGAGCTGGTCAAGGCCAAGGTCACCGGCGGGACCGCCGAGCCGGGCGACAGCGAGACCGTCCGCTTCTGACGGCGCTCCCCGACGCCGGCCCCGCGGCTTGCCCGAGGACGGGCCGGTGGGCGCCGCGCGCGGGGCCTCGGCAGGTCAGTCGACGTCCTCGGCCGCCAGCTGGCCGCATGCGCCGTCGATCTCCTTGCCACGGGTGTCGCGCAGGGTGGTGGGGATGCCGGCGGCGTTGAGCCGGTCCACGAACTCGCGCGTCACGTCCTTCTCCGAGGCGGTCCAGATGGAGCCCGGCGTCGGGTTCAGCGGGATCGGGTTCACGTGCACCCAGCCCTTGCCCCGGGCGTTGAGCTTCTTGGCCAGCAGGTCGGCGCGCCACGCGTGGTCATTCATGTCCTTGATGAGCGCGTACTCGATGGACACCCTGCGCCCGGTGGCCACGAAGTAGTCGTACGCGGCGTCGATCGCCTCGTCCGCCTTCCAGCGTGAGTTCACGGGGATCAGCTCGTCGCGCAGCTCGTCGTCCGGCGCGTGCAGGGACAGCGCGAACGTCAGCGGCACGCCCTCCTCGGCCAGCTTCCGGATGGCCGGCACCAGGCCCACAGTGGACAGCGTGATGTTCCGCGCGGACATGCCCAGACCCTCGGGCGAGGGGTCCACCATGCGGTGCACGGCGGCCATCACGCGCTTGTAGTTGGCCAGGGGCTCACCCATGCCCATGAACACGACGTTGGTGACGCGGTCGGCGTCGTGCCCGCCGTCCTTGCGCTTGCCGCCCAGTCCGCCCTGGGCGATCACCTGGTTGGCCAGCACGATCTGCTCCACGATCTCCGCCGTGGACATGTTGCGGGTCAGCCCGGCCTGGCCCGTGGCGCAGAACGGGCAGTTCATCCCGCAGCCGGCCTGGCTGGACACGCACAGCGTCACGCGGCCGGGGTACCGCATGAGCACGGACTCCACGAGCGCGCCGTCGAACAGCCGCCACAGGAACTTGACGGTGTCCCCGCGGTCGGTCTCCATGCGCCGGACCTCGGTGAGCAGCGGCGGGAAGAACGCCTCCGCGATCGCCTCCCGCTTGTCCTTGGGCAGGTCCGTCATCTGCTCCGGATCGGTGGTGTAGTGCTCGAAGTAGTGCACCGAGAGCTGCTTGGCGCGGAACGCCGGCAGCCCGATCTCCTTGGCCTTCTCCTGCCGTTCCTTCAGCGTGAGGTCGGCCAGGTGGGTGGGCGGCTGGGAGACGCGCGGCTGCTTGAACTGCAGCTGCGGTCGGCCGTCCGGGCCCATCGGCTGGGTCCAGCCCTCGGTCTTCGGCATCACCTGGGGGCGCTCGGCGGTGGCGGCCTCGCGGCGCTTGGGCGCGGAGAGCTGGTGGCCGACGCCGGCGCGGCGCATGCGCTCTCGGTCCTCGGCGAGCTGGCGCGCCTCGGACTCGTCGATCAGGCCGCGCTCGGGGCGGCCGAGGGCCGGCTTGCCGGCGCGGTCCCTCTGGCGGTTCGGGGTGGGCTTCGATCCGGGGCGGCGGGGCTGGTAGTCAGACATCGGCACCATTCTCCCAGACGGGGCGGACATCGCGGCGGGTCGCCTCCGCGACGACGGCGCCACGCGGCTCCCGCGTCCGGGGCAGCCCCC
>NZ_RBLN01000142.1:0-5643 GCF_003989405.1 Micrococcus sp. HSID17227
GCCAGCATGACCAGCGCCACCGTCACGGACAGCACACCGAACAGCAGGAACACCGGGTTGCCCATCATCAGGACCAGGGCGACCCCGAGCACCAGCGGGCCCAGGGCCGCCACCAGCGGGATCACGACGGACTGCCGGGCCGGTGGGGATCCGAGGTCGACGGCGGGCGGCTCCGGCGTGACCGGCCGCGGCAGGGCGGCCCCGGGCCCGCGGACCAGGCCCAGGGCGGTCCGGCCCACCGGGAGCGGGCTGCGGCCGTCCCACAGGCGTCCGGTGTCCCGAGGACCGTCGTGGACGTGCAGCCCGGTGGGCGCGAGCCGCAGACGCATCGGCCGCGACGGGGCAGAGGGGTCGTCCAGCAGCAGCCGCGCCCCACCGCGTCCCGTGCTCAACCCGCCCTCCCCCAGAGGGACGAGGCGGCCGGCGTCGGGTCCGTGCTCGGTGACCACCGCGAGCTCCGGCCCCCGGGCCGGTGCACTCCCGACCCGTTCCGCGTACGTCACGCTGCGCGGCCCGGCAGCGCACCGGTGCAGCGACCGGGCGGGAAAACGTTCCCGCACCGCCCGGTCCTGCTCGTCCGCGTCGGCGGGGAAGTGCTCCACCCGCCATGTCTCGGGAGCGGCCCCGCCCAGGATCCGCACGCTCCAGGCCATCCCCGCCCCTCCCTCCTGAGACCGGCGACCGGCCCGTCCGGCCGCCTGGGGACGACCCTGCCACGGCCTGATGGCGGTTCGGGCGGCCTGTGGACAACTCCCCGTCGAACGGGACCGCCGCCACGTTGTCCACAGTCATGGTGTCCTGGACCACACGCATCGACGGAACGGGGTATCTTCCTGATCGAGACATGTGCGGCGCTGGGGATGGCGCCGAATCGGGCACAGGAGGGACACATGGATGCGGTGCGCATTCTCGAGGACGAGATCCGGGAGATCGTCCGGCGGCAGGGCATCGACCCGCAGCGTGAGCACGCCCGGGTCCTGACGCTCATCCAGGACGCGGCCGCGGACTACGAGTCCCGCGCGATGGTCAGCTCGCTGCCGGACCTGGAGGATCCCGTGGCGGCGCGGCAGGACCTGTTCGACCGCATCGCGGGCCTCGGGCCGCTCCAGCGGCTCATGGACGATCCCTCCGTGGAGGAGATCTGGCTGAACGCGCCGGACGCCGTCTACTGCGCGCGGTCCGGCCGCTCCGAGCTGACGGGCATCGTCCTGACCGAGGAGGAGGTGCAGGACCTCGTCGAAGTCATGTTGAAGTCCTCGGGCCGGCGGCTGGACCTGTCGATGCCGTTCGTCGACGCGGCCCTGCCAGACGGTTCGCGCCTGCACGTGGCCATCCCCGACATCACGCGGCGGCACTGGGCCGTGAACATCCGGAAGTTCATCGCCCGGGCGCGCCGGCTGGACGACCTCGTCCGGGGCGGTTCCCTCACTCCGACGGCGGCCCGCTTCCTGGACGCGGCCGTGGACGCGGGCATGAACATCCTCGTCAGCGGGGCCACCCAGGCGGGCAAGACCACCCTGCTCAACTGCCTGGCTTCGGCCATCGGCCCGCGGGAGCGGGTGATCACCGTGGAGGAGATCTTCGAGCTGCAGATCCCGGTGCGCGACGTCGTCGGGCTGCAGTGCCGCCAGCCGAACCTGGAGGGCCACGGCGAGATCCCGCTGCGTCGCCTCGTCAAGGAGGCGCTGCGGATGCGCCCGGACCGCCTGATCGTCGGCGAGGTGCGCGAGGCCGAGGCGCTGGACATGCTCGTCGCTCTGAACTCCGGCCTGGCCGGCATGTGCACGATCCACGCGAACTCGGCCGCGGACGCGCTCACGAAGCTCTGCACGCTGCCGCTGCTGGCCGGGGAGAACATCTCCCGGGACTTCGTCGTCCCGACGGTCGCCACGTGCATCGACGTCGTCGTGCACTGCGAGCGCGACCGTCAGGGCCGCCGGCGGGTGCGGGAGATCCTCACCGTCGGCTCACGGGTGGAGGGCGGGGTCATCGAGACGTCGGCGCTCTTCCAGCGTGACGCCGAGGGCGACCTGCGCCTCAACGAGGGTGCGAACCTGGAGTTCGAGGCGCTCGCCCGTCGCGGCGTGGACGTCCACGAGCTGGTGGGGCTGCGCTGATGGCCGCGCTGCTGGGGCTCGCGCTCGGCTGCGGCCTGTTCCTGCTGTGGTGGTCCCTCTGGTCCCCTCCCACGGAGAAACCCGGGGCCGCCCGCCCCGACTCGCGCCTGCGTGTGCTGATCGCCCAGTCCGGCATCCAGCGTCTCAGCCCGGCCGGTGTCCTGTCCGCCATGGCCGTCGGCGGTCTCGTGGTCGGGCTGCTCGTCCTGTCGCTGACCAGTACGTGGACCATCACCGCGTGCTTCGCCGTCTTCGGCGCGGCCGTGCCCTGGCTGCTGTTGTCCTGGCAGGCCCGCCGGCGGTCCACGGCACTGCGCGAGCTGTGGCCGGACGCGATCGACCACGCCCGGTCGGCCATCCGCGCGGGCCTGACTCTCCCGGAGGCGCTCATCCAGCTCGGGGAGACCGGGCCGGAGGGGCTGCGCGAGCCGTTCCAGCAGTTCGCCCGGGACTACCGGGCCGGAGCCCGCTTCGTGGACGCACTGGACCGGCTCAAGGCCCGGATGGCCGACCCCGTCGCGGACCGCCTGGTGGTCTCGCTGCGCCTGACCCGCGAGGTCGGCGGCGCCGACATCGGCCGTCTGCTGCAGACCCTCTCCGAGTTCCTCCGGCAGGACGCCCGCATCCGCGCCGAGCTCGAGGCCCGGCAGTCGTGGACCGTGAACGCGGCCCGGTTGGCGGTGTGCGCCCCGTGGCTCGTGCTCCTGCTGCTGGGGACCCAGCCCGCCGCGGTCGCGGCCTACCGGTCCGCCGCCGGCGGGGCCGTGCTCCTCGCGGGCATGGTGGCCTCCATCGTCTGCTACCGCGTCATGCTCCGCATCGGCGCGCTGCCCCGGGAGAAACGGGTGTTCGCATGACGTCCGCGCTGATCTGGGCCGCGCTCCTGGGCCTCACCCTCGGGGCGGGACTGCTCCTCATCCTGGTCACCCAGCCGGTGGGCTGGCGCCCCAGCCTCGAGCAACGGGTCGAACCGCAGCTGCGCCACCACATCCCGGCCTCCCGCCTCCTCGAGGAGGAACGTGCGGGCGCCTCACCCTGGGGAGCGTGGGGACGCATCCTCGATCCCGTGGTGCAGGCCGGGGTCGGCTGGGTCCAGCGCATCTCCCCGGGCGGGGTGGCGCTCGACCGCAAGCTGGCCGCCGCGGGGCTCGCGGTCACGTCGGCGGACTTCCGTGCGCAGCAGGTCCTGAGCGCGGCCGCGGGGGCCGCCGTGGCGGCCGTCCTCGCGCTCAGCCTCACCGTCACGGGCCGCGTGCCGGTGATCACGGGGGTCGCCCTCGTGATCGCCGGCGGCATGGCCGGGTTCCTGCTCCGGGACCAGCTGCTCTCCCTGCGGGCGCGACGGCGGCGCGAGGCCATCCTCTCCGAGTTCCCGTCCGTGGCCGAGCTGTTCGCGCTCTCGGTGGGCGCGGGGGAGAGCGCCGCTGGAGCGCTCGAGCGCATCGCGGGGACGGCGCGCGGGGAGCTGGCCGGCGAGTTCCGCGTCACGCTCGCCGACATGCGTGCCGGGGCGTCGCTGTCCGCGGCGCTCAAGGCCATGGGACGGCGCGTGCAGCTGGCCCCCGTCGAACGGTTCATCGGGGGCGTGCTCATCGCGCTCGACCGCGGCACACCCCTCGCCGACGTCCTGCGCGCACAGGCCCAGGACGTGCGTGAGATGGGTCGCCGCGAGCTCATGGAGGCCGCCGGCCGGAAGGAGATCCAGATGATGGTCCCCCTCGTGTTCGGCATCCTCCCGCTCACGGTGATCTTCGCCGTCTTCCCCGGCATCTCCCTGATGCGCCTGGGGTTCTGAAGACCCACAACTGAATAGTCCATCCGTCCACCCACGATCACCATCCACTCCGGCCGCACGGGCGGCCGGCCACCCGAGGAGGGGACCATGCTCCACCACCACGCCATCACCGTCCTGGCCGCTCTGCGCGCCCTCATCCACGACGACGTCCGCGACGAGCGCGGCGACGTCCCCGGCTGGGTGATGATCACCCTCATGTCCGCCGTGCTCGTGGCCGGCCTGCTGGCCCTCGCCCTGCCGGCGCTCGAGGGACTGTTCAACCAGGCCATCTCCCAGGTGTCCCAGGGCGGCTGAGCATGCCCCGGGGTGCTGCCCACGACGCGCCGGCGCCCCGCGGCGGCCACACGGGCGTCCGCTGGCGGGACGACCGGGGCGCCGCGGTGGCCGAGTCCACCATGGTGATGACCCTGGTCGTCCTGCTCTTCGCGGCACTGCTCCAGGCCGGCGTCGTGATCCACACACGCAACGTGATGATCGATGCCGCCTCCGCCGGTGCCCGGTACGGGGCGCTCGCGGACCGGAACCCCGAGGACGGCGTCCAGCGGGCTCGGGAGCTGCTCTCCACCGGTGTGCCCGGCCAGTCCGGGGCCGACGTCGCCGCGGAGCTCACCAGCCAGGACGGGGTCCCGGTCCTGCGCGTCACGGTCTCGAGCTCGCTGCCCGGCCTGGGGTTCCTGCCGGGCCCGATCCCCGTGGAGGTGAGCGGTCATGCGTTCCGTCAATGACGTCCGCGACGAGCGGGGAGCGGCCACGGTCGAATTCCTGGGCCTCACCCTCGTCCTGCTGATCCCCGTGGTGTACCTGATGATCTACGTCTCCCAGGTCCAGGCCGCGGCGTTCGCCTCGGTCGCCGCCGCGGACCAGGCCGTCAAGGCCGTGGTCGCCGAGGCCGATCACCCCAGCGCAGGCGCCGCCCACGCCACCCTCGAGCTCACGCTCGCCGACTACGGCGTGGGCGCCGGCCAGTACGACCTGACCGTCGGCTGCGACCAGGGTGGCTGTGGCACGCTCGAACCGGGCGAGGTCGTCGCGGTGCGGGTGGACGTGGCGGTGCCCGTCCCTCTCACGCCGGCAGCGTGGTCGATGACCCCCGTGACCGTGGGTTCCGACGCCCGCCAGACGGTGCCGAGGTTCTGATGCGCCGCCCCCTCACCGCTCGCCTGGGTCACGATGACGGGCAGACCACCGTCCTCACCGTCGGCCTGTGCGCCGTGCTCGTGGCCCTCATGCTGGTCATGCTCGCGGTCACCACCGTGCAGTTGCAGCACCGTCGCCTGCAGTCGCTCGCGGACTCGGCCGCCGTCGCCGGGGCAGAGGAGCTCGGCTTCCGGCTGGGGGAGGACCCGGGCGTCGTGCTCTCCGACGGCGACGTGGCCGCCTCCGCCAGCGCGCACCTCGCGGCCGTCGGCGCCCGTGAGGCCGTGCCCGGGCTCGGTGGGATGAGCGCCCGCGTGGCCGAGGACGGCACCACCGTCGTCGTCACCCTCGACGCCCGGGCCGATCTGTTCGCCATGACCGGCCCGTTCGCGGGGACACTGCCCCTGTCGGTCCCCCTCGAGGCGACGGGCAGCAGTCGCACTAGCCTGGCCCGGTGATCCGCTTCCTCCACGGCATCGGTGGCCGACCCGCCCACTTCCAGCCCCTTGCCGACGCCCTCGGCGCCGCGGCCGACCTCGCCGCCTCGCCCGCCCTGCCCGGCCACCCGGGCACGGACGCCGGCGGCCAGGACCG
>NZ_RBLN01000143.1:0-5573 GCF_003989405.1 Micrococcus sp. HSID17227
TATAGATCGGTCTCAGCCGTCGTTGGCACTCACGGACCCTGCAGTCGGCGGGCCCGGACGACGTCGGTCGTCCGAGGCCGCGACTTGACAGGGTCACGTGTCTATGGACTGCAAGGATCCGCGGGTGGCCGCGGACGAGACGGAAAGGCCTCGAGTGACCACTTCGACGACCAGCGGTGTGCAGGACGGCAAGGAGACCACTGCCTCCGAGGCCACGACCACGCGCACCCGCTCCACGGCAGCCAAGAAGTCGGCAGCCACGAAGAGCGCCACGACCAAGGGCGCCACGACGCGGACGACCGCGACGAAGTCGGCGGCGACCAAGACCGCTGCCACGCCGACGGCCAAGAAGAAGGCGACCCGGAAGCCCACCGCGGCCAAGACCACCGCCACGGCCAAGACCACCGCCGCGAAGAAGACCGCCACGACCGGGGGCAAGAAGGCCACCGCGTCCGCCGCCTCCGCCGAGCAGGCCGAGGACGACGAGGAGCTCGTCCAGGCGCGCGAGCGCACCGAGGCCGCGGACGCCGTCGAGGAGGACGTGGTGGCGGACGAGACCGCCACCGAAGACTCTGATGATGAGGACGCGGACGGCTCGGACGCTCCGGAGCGTCCGGCGATGGACGCGGAGGCCGTGACCGGCACGACGGCCGCCACAGGCCAGAAGGTGGCCCAGTCCAAGGGCGCGTTCGTCATGGACGACTCCGAGGACGACGCCCCGGTGCAGCAGGTGGTCGTGGCGGGCGCCACGGCGGACCCGGTGAAGGACTACCTGAAGCAGATCGGCAAGGTCGCCCTGCTCAACGCCGAGCAGGAGGTGGACCTGGCCATGCGCATCGAGGCCGGCCTCTACGCCGAGCACGTCGTGCAGCACGAGGCCTCCGACGACTACCGCGAGCGCCGGGACATCCAGCTGATCATCGCGGACGGGCGCAAGGCCAAGAACCACCTGCTCGAGGCCAACCTGCGTCTGGTGGTCTCCCTGGCCAAGCGCTACACCGGTCGCGGCATGCTGTTCCTGGACCTCATCCAGGAGGGCAACCTCGGCCTGATCCGCGCCGTCGAGAAGTTCGACTACACCAAGGGCTTCAAGTTCTCCACGTATGCCACGTGGTGGATCCGTCAGGCCATCACCCGCGCCATGGCGGACCAGGCCCGCACCATCCGCATCCCGGTGCACATGGTGGAGGTCATCAACAAGCTGGCCCGCGTGCAGCGGCAGATGCTCCAGGACCTCGGCCGCGAGCCCACCCCGGAGGAGCTGGCCAAGGAGCTGGACATGACCCCGGAGAAGGTCGTCGAGGTGCAGAAGTACGGCCGCGAGCCCATCTCCCTGCACACCCCGCTCGGCGAGGACGGCGACTCCGAGTTCGGCGACCTGATCGAGGACTCCGAGGCCGTCGTGCCCGCGGACGCCGTCTCCTTCACGCTGCTCCAGGAGCAGCTGCACTCGGTGCTGGACACGCTCTCCGAGCGCGAGGCCGGTGTCGTCGCCATGCGCTTTGGCCTGACCGACGGCCAGCCCAAGACGCTGGACGAGATCGGCAAGGTCTACGGAGTGACACGAGAGCGCATCCGCCAGATCGAGTCGAAGACCATGTCCAAGCTGCGTCACCCCTCCCGCTCGCAGGTGCTCCGGGACTACCTGGACTGAGTCGCAGCGGCATGACGAAGGGCCGGACCCCCGCGGGGGTCCGGCCCTTCGTCATGCCGGGCGCGTCAGGCGCCGGCGGTGAGGCGGTCCGTCTCGTCCTGCCACAGCGCGGCCTGGGGACGCAGCGCGTCCTCGACGGCGCGGGCGTGGTGGGCGCAGAACTGGAGGGCACCGCCCGAGTGCAGCACGGCGCGGACGTAGGCCTGCGCGCCGCAGCGGTCGCAGCGGTCGGAACGGGTGAGGGCGGCCGGCTCGGCCACGGCGGTGATGGACATGGTGTCCTCCTCGGGTCTCTCGGGGCTGGAGGGCGACGACGCCGGTGGGGCGGGTCGGTCCTCCTCTTGTCCCATGGAACAGCAAGGATGGCAGGGAACTTCCCCGCGCGCCCGCCCCGCACCCGCGTTTCGCCACCCGCGTACGCAAGCAGCCGGGCCGGGCTGCCCAGGGACGTCCGGCCCGAACCCTGGCGTGTCCGGCCCGCGGAGTAGGCTGGACCGGCCGCCGTCGTCCACCGAAAGGCCCGCCCCGTGCCCGCGAACACCGAGTACAACGCCCGCCACCTCTCCGTGCTGGAGGGGCTCGAGGCCGTCCGCAAGCGGCCGGGCATGTACATCGGCTCCACCGATTCCCGCGGCCTCATGCACTGCCTCTGGGAGATCATCGACAACTCGGTGGACGAGGCTCTGGCCGGCTTCGGGCAGTCGATCGAGATCACCCTGCATCCGGACGGCTCCGTCGAGGTCGAGGACAACGGGCGCGGCATCCCCGTGGACGTGGAGCCGCGCACCGGCCTGTCCGGTGTCGAGGTGGTGTTCACCAAGCTCCACGCCGGCGGCAAGTTCGGCGGCGGTTCCTACGCCGCCTCGGGTGGCCTGCACGGCGTGGGCGCGTCGGTGGTCAATGCCCTGTCCTCGCGCCTGGACGTGCAGGTGCTGCGCGGCGGCAAGGTCCACCAGATGTCGTTCCGGCGCGGCGAGCCGGGCCGCTTCCAGGACGGGTCGCGCCCGTCGCCAGACGCCCCGTTCGAGCCGTCCACGGACGCCTCGCCGCTGGACGTCGTCGGGAAGGCCAAGCGCGGGCAGACCGGCACGCGCGTGCGCTACTGGGCGGACGAGCAGATCTTCGTGAAGGACGCGACGTTCTCCGCCGAGGAGCTCCAGGCGCGGGCGCGCCAGACCGCCTACCTGATCCCGGGCCTGCGGATCACAGTCAAGGACCTGCGCCGCCGACCCGGCACGCCCGGCGCCGACGGCCCGGTCGAGGAGGTCTTCCAGTACGACGGCGGCATCTCCGAGTTCGTGGAGCACCTCACGCCCGCCACCCCGGTGACGGACGTGTGGCGGATCCAGGGCTCCGGCACCTTCAAGGAGCGGGTCCCGGTGCTCGGCGAGGACGGGCGCACCTCCATGCAGGATGTGCAGCGCACGTGCGAGGTGGACGTCGCCCTGCGCTGGGACGTCGGCTACGACACCGTGTTCCGGTCCTTCGTGAACATCATCGCCACGCCCAAGGGCGGCACCCATCAGTCCGGGTTCGAGGCGGCACTGCTGAAGGTGTTCCGGGCCCAGGTGGAGGCCAACGCGCGCCGGCTCAAGGCCGGGTCGGACAAGGTGGAGAAGGACGACGTGCTGGCCGGCATGACCGCCGTCCTGACGGTGCGGCTCGCCGAGCCGCAGTTCGAGGGGCAGACCAAGGAGATCCTCGGCACCTCCGCGGTGCGGCGGATCGTCTCCCAAGTGGTGGAGAAGCAGCTGACCGCCCGCCTCACCTCCACGGCCCGCGCCCAGAAGCAGCAGGTGCACACGCTGCTGGAGAAGGTCGTCGCCGAGATGAAGTCGCGCATCTCCGCGCGCACCCACAAGGAGAACCAGCGGCGCAAGAACGCCCTGGAGACCTCGACGATGCCGGCCAAGCTGGCGGACTGCCGCAGCAACGACGTCGCCTCCTCCGAGCTGTTCATCGTCGAGGGCGACTCGGCGCTCGGCACCGCCAAGCTGGCCCGGTCCTCCGACTTCCAGGCCCTGCTGCCGATCCGGGGCAAGATCCTGAACGTGCAGAAGGCCTCCGTCTCGGACATCCTGGCCAATGCCGAGTGCGCGGCGCTGATCCAGGTCGTCGGGGGTGGTGCGGGGCGCAGCTTCGACCTGGATGCGGCCCGCTACGGCAAGGTCGTGCTGATGACGGACGCGGACGTGGACGGTGCCCACATCCGCACCCTCCTGCTGACGCTCTTCTTCCGCTACATGCGGCCCATGGTCGAGGCCGGGCGCGTGTACGCGGCCGTCCCGCCGCTGCACCGGATCGAGGCGGTGACCCGGGGCGTCAAGGAACGCGAGGTCATCTACACGTACTCCGAGCAGGAGCTGCACGCGACGCTCGCCCGCCTGGAGCGGGAGGGCCGCTCGTATCGCGAGCCGATCCAGCGCTACAAGGGTCTGGGCGAGATGGACGCGGACCAGCTGGCCGAGACCACCATGGACCCGCGCCACCGCATGCTCCGCCGCGTGAACATCGCCGAGGTGGAGGCCGCCGAGCGCGTCTTCGACCTGCTCATGGGTTCCGCGGTGGCCCCGCGCAAGGACTTCATCGTCTCCCACGCCGACGAGCTGGACCGCGAGCGCATCGACGCCTGACCCTCCGCTTTCGTTCGGGAAACGGCGGCGCGGCCGCCGCCGTTTCCCGAACGAAAGCGGCGTGACCCGCGCCGTTTTCCGAACGAAAGCTCGGGACGGGCGCTCGTTCCGGCCGCGGCGGGCGTCAGCGGTCGCGGTAGTACGCCGCGACGCGGTGCAGGCCCTCGTCGATGCTCACGGTCGGCGTCCACGCGAGGACCTCACGGGTGCGACGCTGGTCGAACCAGTGGGCGGTCGAGAGCTGCTCGGCGAGGAACTCGGTCAGCGGCGGCTCGCCGTCGTCGGAGCCCACGCCCCGGGACCGCAGCCCGAACAGATCCCGCTCCCACGCCCGCTCGATCAGGGCACCGGCGCGCCGGGCCAGGCCCGCCGGGACGCGGCGTTCGGGCTCCGCGGCGCCGCCCGCCAGCGCGATCTGGCGGATCAGCTCGCCGACCGGTCGCGGCTCGCCGTTGGTGACCACGAGGGCCTCGCCGTGGTGCACGTCGGCCGCGGACACAGCCGCCACCACGGCCTCGACGGCGTTGGCCGTGTACAGCGTGTCGACCAGGGGAGCGCCCGTGCCGAGCACGGGCATTCGCCCGGCCCGCGCGCGCTGCACGATCCGGTCGGTGAGCTGCAGGTCCCCGGGCCCCCACATCAGGTGGGGGCGCAGCACCAGGACGCGGAAGTCGTCGCGGTCGGCGGCCAGGGCCAGTCGCTCGCCGGCCGCCTTCGTGCGCGCGTAGGGTCCGCGCGCGTGCTCGGGGCTGGCGGCTCCGGCGCCCTCGCCGACGATGGAGTCGCCGGCGTGCGCCACGGAGGGGGAGGAGACGTGGACGAAGCGTCGCACGCCGTGGCGCTGTGCGGCGTGCAACAGGATGCGCGTGCCCTCCACGTTCACGGCCTCGTACTCGTGCTCGGGGCCGGACACGGACACCTTCGCGGCCACGTGCACCACGGTGTCCGCGCCGGTCAGGGCCTCCTCGACGGCGGCCGGGTCGGTCACGGACCCGCGCACGTCCCGCGCACCGGGCACGCCCGACGGACGCCGCTGCAGGGTGGTCACGTCGTTGCCGGCATCGGCGAGCACCCGGGCGACGCCCGCACCCAGCAGCCCCGAGGCGCCGGTCACCGGGACGCCGCGCGACCCCAGCCGCTCGCCCAGGGCCGGCCGCCCGGCGGCGGCCGTGTCGCAGGCGGAGCCGACGCCCCTCACAGCGCACACCCCTGCCAGCCGTCCCGCGCTGCCTCCGCCCCATCGGCCACACGGCCGCGGCCGAACGTGGAGTGGTGCCCGCGTGCCG
>NZ_RBLN01000144.1:0-5447 GCF_003989405.1 Micrococcus sp. HSID17227
CCGGTGGCGGCCCGGGTCGTCCCGGCGGCCCGGGCGGCCGTGGCGGTCGAGGCAACGCCCAGGGCGCCTTCGGGCGCGGCGGCGGCCCGCGCAAGGGACGCAAGTCGAAGCGCGCGAAGCGCCAGGAGTTCGAGCAGCAGCACACGCGTGAGATCGGCGGTGTCAAGGTCCCCAAGGGCGACGGCACCACCGTCCTGCGCCTGCGCCGCGGTGCGTCCCTGGCCGACTTCGCCGAGAAGATCCGCGCCGACGTCGCCGACCTGGTGAAGGTGCTCTTCACCCTCGGCGAGATGGCCTCGGCCAACCAGTCCCTCGACGAGGAGACCTTCCAGCTGCTCGGCGACGAGCTGGGCTACAAGGTCCAGATCGTGTCCCCGGAGGACGAGGACAAGGAGCTGCTGGAGGCCTTCGACATCGACCTCGAGGCCGAGGAGGCCAACGAGGACGAGGCCGACCTCGAGCCGCGCCCCGCGGTCGTCACCGTCATGGGCCACGTGGACCACGGCAAGACGCGTCTGCTGGACGCCATCCGCTCCTCGAACGTCATCGAGGGCGAGGCCGGCGGCATCACCCAGCACATCGGCGCCTACCAGGTGCCCGTGGAGCACGAGGGCGAGCAGCGTCGCCTCACCTTCATCGACACCCCGGGTCACGAGGCGTTCACCGCCATGCGTGCCCGCGGTGCGAAGGTCACCGACATCGCCGTGCTGGTGGTGGCGGCCGACGACGGCGTCATGCCGCAGACCGTCGAGGCGCTCAACCACGCCCAGTCGGCCGGCGTGCCGATCGTGGTGGCGGTCAACAAGATCGACAAGGACACCGCCGCCCCAGACAAGATCCGCGGTCAGCTCACCGAGTACGGCCTCGTGCCCGAGGAGTACGGCGGCGACACGATGTTCGTGGACGTCTCCGCGCGCAACAACATCAACATCGACAAGCTGCTCGAGGCGATCCTGCTCACCGCGGACGCCGCCCTCGAGCTCACGGCGAACCCGCACAAGGCCGCCCGCGGCGTGGCCATCGAGGCCAACCTCGACAAGGGCCGCGGCGCCGTCGTCACCGTGCTGGTGCAGACCGGCACGCTGCGCGTGGGCGACACCATGGTGGTGGGCTCCGCCCACGGCCGTGTGCGCGCCATGTTCGACGAGAACGGCAACGCCGTGGAGGCGGCCGATCCGTCGCGTCCCGTCCAGGTGCTCGGCCTGTCCTCGGTGCCGCGCGCCGGCGACTCGTTCCTCGTCACCGACGACGAGCGCACCGCCCGCCAGATCGCCGAGAAGCGCGAGGCCGCGGACCGCAACGCCCAGCTGGCCAAGCGCCGCAAGCGCATCACCCTGGAGGACTTCGACCAGGCCGTGGCCGAGGGCAAGCTGGACACGCTCAACCTCATCATCAAGGGCGACGCGTCCGGTGCCGTCGAGGCGCTGGAGGACTCGCTGCTCAAGATCGAGGTCGGCGAGGACGAGGTGCAGCTGCGCGTCATCCACCGCGGCGTCGGCGCCATCACGCAGAACGACGTGAACCTGGCGACCGTGGACAACGCCATCATCATCGGCTTCAACGTGCGCCCCGCCGAGCGGGTCGCCGACCTGGCCGACCGCGAGGGCGTGGACATGCGCTTCTACAGCGTGATCTACGACGCGATCGACGACATCGAGAACGCGCTCAAGGGCATGCTGAAGCCGGAGTACGAGGAGGTCGAGCTCGGCTCGGCCGAGGTCCGCGAGGTGTTCCGCTCCTCCAAGTGGGGCAACATCGCCGGTTCGCTCGTGCGCTCGGGCCTCATCCGCCGCAACGCCCAGGCCCGCCTGGTGCGCGACGGCGTGGTGGTCTCCGAGCACCTCAAGATCGAGTCGCTGCGCCGCTTCAAGGACGACGCCACGGAGGTCCGCGAGGGCTACGAGTGCGGCATCGGCCTGGGCAGCTTCAACGACATCAAGGAGGGCGACGTGATCGAGACCTTCGAGATGCAGGAGAAGCCGCGCGTCTGACGGCCGGGGCGGGGGCCCGCACGGGCCCCCGCCCTCCGCGTCCCACCCTCTGAACCATCACCACCGGAAGGAACCGCACCATGGCCGATCCGGCACGCGCCGGCCGCCTGGCCCAGCGCATCAAGGTCCTCGTGGCCGAGGCGCTGCGCCGCGGCGTCAAGGACGACCGCGTGGAGCCCGTCACCGTGACGGAGGTCCGCGTGACCAACGACCTGCAGCACGCCACCGTCTACTACACCGTCCTGGGCGACGAGGCCACGGTGGCCGCCGCCCACGAGGGCATCCAGGACAACCGCGGCATCCTGCGCCGCGAGGTGGGCCGCGGGCTCACCATCCGCCTGGTGCCCACCCTCGAGTTCGTGGCGGACACCGTCCCCGAGGCGGCCGCACACCTGGAGGACGTCCTCCGCGCGGCCAAGGAGCGGGACGCCGAGCTGGCGAAGGCGCGCGAGGGCGCGTCGTACGCCGGTGACGCGGACCCGTACCGCACCGCGGAGCCGGACGCCGACGCCGACGACGCCCCGCGCGCCTGAGGCCCGCGGCACGGTGAGCGCACGCAGCACCGGGGGACAGGCCCCCGACGCGCCGGGAACGGAGGCGTCGGGGGTCGTCCTCGTGGACAAGCCGCAGGGGTGGACCTCGCACGACGTCGTCGGGCGGGTCCGCCGGCTGGCGGGCACCCGCAAGGTGGGCCACGCCGGCACCCTGGACCCCATGGCCACGGGCCTGCTCGTGGTCGGCGTCAACAAGGCCACGCGCCTGCTGACCGCCATCACGGGCACGGACAAGACGTACACGGCCACGATCCGGCTCGGGCAGTCGACCGTCACGGACGACGCGGAGGGCGAGGTCGTGCAGACCCGGCTGGCCAACGCCGTCACGCCCGAGCGCGTCGCCGAGCAGGTCGCCGCCCTCACGGGCGAGATCCTGCAGGCGCCCTCGGCCGTCTCCGCCGTCAAGGTGGCGGGCCGGCGCGCCTACGATCGCGTCCGCGCGGGAGAGGACGTCACCCTCGACGCCCGCCCCGTCACCGTGCACGAGTTCACGGTGCACGAGCTGCGCCGGCTCGACGGCGGCCGGCTGGTCGACCTCGACGTCACCGTGCGCTGCTCCTCCGGGACCTACATCCGGGCGCTCGCCCGCGACCTGGGCGAGGCCCTCGAGACCGGCGGTCACCTGACGGCGCTGCGCCGCACCGCCGTCGGCCCGTTCGACGTGGCCGACGCGCTCTCGCTCGAGGCCCTCGCGGAGCGGTTCGCGATGACCGAGCTCTCCGAGGCCGCCGCCGGGCTCTTCCCGGTGCGCGAGCTGACGGAGCACGAGGCCCACGAGCTCGCCTTCGGGCGGGTCGTGGCGCCCACCGGCACGGGTGAGACGCTCGTCGCCGGGCGCGCGCCGGACGGCCGCGTCATCGCCCTCGTCTCCGACGTGCGCCGCCGCGGCGCCGACGTCGCCAAGCCCCAGCTCGTGTTCGCCCCGGCCGAGGGGCCGGGACAGGGAAGGACCGCATGATCCTCGACGCCTGGTTCTGGACGGGACTGGTGATCGGTGCCGTCTCGTTCGTCGTCTGCGTGGTGATGACGGCGATCCGCCGCCACCCCGCGGACGCCTCGATCCTCTCGGTGGCCGCCGTCGAGCTGTTCACGCTCGTCTATGCGGCGGCCGCCGCCGTCCGCCAGCTCGGCGGGGACACCCTGAACGGCCCCGGCTGGGAGTTCTGGGGCTACATCCTCACCGCCCTGATCGTGCCGGTGATCGCCGTGGGCTGGGCCGTCACGGACAAGACCCGGTGGTCCAACCTCGTGCTGGCCGTGGTCGGGCCCACGATCGCCGTGATGCTGCATCGCATGCAGGTCATCTGGTTCGGGCAGTGGTGAGGAGGATGGACATGGCACCCAGCGACGGCGCCCCCGCGCGCAACCAGGGTCTCGGCCGGATCATCGTCATGGTCTACGCGGTGTTCGCCCTCTCCGCGAGCGCGCGCAGCCTCTTCCAGATCCTCACGCAGTTCGACGCCGCCCCCGTGGCGTACACGCTCTCCGCGGTCGCGGCGGTCGTGTACATCGTGGCGACGTTCGCGCTCGCCCGCTCCGGCGCGCGCGCCTGGGCCGTGGCGCTGGGCGCCGTGCTCGTGGAGCTGGCCGGCGTGGTGGGCGTGGGCCTGTGGACCGTCCTGGATCCGGGGATGTTCGCCCACGACACCGTGTGGTCCCGGTTCGGCGCGGGCTACGGCTATGTGCCGCTCGTGCTGCCGGTGGTCGGCCTGATCTGGCTGCTGACGCACCGCCCCACCCGCCCGGCCGAGGCGGGGGCGCTCTGATGCGGGTCTGGAACAGCCTGGACGAGGTCCCCACGGACCTGCCGCGCACCGTGGTCACCCTGGGCAACTTCGACGGCGTGCACCGCGGCCACCGGGAGGTGCTGCGCCGGGTCGTCGAGCTGGCGCGGGCCCGCGACGCCCTGGCCGTGGCCGTGACCTTCACCCCGCACCCGCGCGCCGTGCACCAGCCCGAGGTGCCCCACGTGGACATCATCAGCCCCGAGCAGCGGGTCGTCCTCCTGGAGGAGGCGGGTCTGGACGCGGTGCTCCTGCAGCGGTACACCCTCGAGTTCGCGGACCAGTCCCCGGAGGAGTTCGTCCGCGGCATGCTCGTGCACGGGCTGCATGCCGCCGTCGTGGTCGTGGGGCACGACGTGCGCTTCGGCCGGGGCAACACCGGCGACGTCGCGGAGATGGTGCGCCTGGGGGCCCGCTACGGCTTCGAGGTCGAGGCCGTCGAGGAGTTCCCCGCCGAGCACGGGGCCGAGCCGGAGCGCCGTTGCTCCTCGACGTGGGTGCGCGAGGCCCTGGCCGCGGGCGACGTCGCTCAGGCCGCGGCCGTGCTCGGCCGGCACCACGTGCTCGCCGGCGAGGTGGTGCACGGGTTCGCGCGCGGCCGCGAGCTCGGCTTCCCCACGGCGAACCTCGAGACGGATGTGCAGGGCATGATCCCGGCCGACGGCGTCTACGCCGGTTGGGTGCACGACGCGCACGGCGGCGTGTGGCCGGCCGCGATCTCCATCGGCTCGAACCCCACGTTCGAGGACGTCTCCCGCGTGGTGGAGGCGCACGTGATCGACCGCCATGACGAGCGGGTGGAGGACTTCGACCTGTACGGCCAGCACATCGAGGTCGAGTTCGTGGCCCGGCTGCGCGGGATGGTCGCCTACGAGGGCGTCGAGAAGCTCGTGGCGCAGATCACGCAGGACGTGGACGAGGCCCGGGCGATCCTGGCCACGACCCCCTCCGACCGGTGAGCGCCCCGGAGCCGGGCGCTCCCCCCGCTGTGCCGAACCTGCCGGGGCGCCCGGCCCGGGCCCGTCGGGCCGGGCCCAACCCCTTCGAGACCGGCGGGGAGCACTACGACGCCGTCCGCCCCTCCTACCCGGCCGCCGCGGTGGACCGCGTCCTGGCGG
>NZ_RBLN01000145.1:0-5394 GCF_003989405.1 Micrococcus sp. HSID17227
TAGGTCCGGCCGGTCCGGCTCGAACGGGGCGGGGGTCTCAGCCATCGGCCCCGCCCTCGCGCCGGGGCTCGCGGATGTCGCCCTCCACGGGGGCCGCGGCGGCCACGGCCTCGGAGCCCTCCGCGTCCTGGCGGATGAGCACGCGGTGGGCCGTGAGCTCCTCGGGGACGTCCTCGAGTGCGGCGGCCGTGACGATCACCTGCTCGGCCCGGTGGACGAGCGCGGCGAGGCGGCGACGACGGGCGGCGTCGAGCTCCGCGAACACGTCGTCCAGGATCAGGACGGGGCGGGCGTCGGGGTCCGGGTCGTCGGCCACGAGCACGTCGTAGGCCGCCATGCGCAGGGCGAGCGCCAGCGACCATGTCTCCCCATGGGAGGCGTAGCCGCGCGCGGGCGCCGGGCCCAGGAAGAGGGCGAGCTCGTCCCGGTGGGGGCCCACCAGGGTCAGCGCCCGTGCCCGTTCCTCCTCCCGCTGGGCCTCGAGCGTCCGGCGCATGTCCGCGGCCAGGTCCGCCACGGCCGGGACCTCCGCGTGGGTGCCGCGGGCCAGCGGGACGGTGGACTCGTAGGCGTAGGCCGCGGCCTTGGAGCCGTTCGTCAGCGCCGCATACATCTCCTGGAGGGGGCGGGCCAGCAGGCGCAGCACGTGCAGGCGGCCGTGGAGCAGGCGGGCGCCGGCGGCGCAGAGGTGCTCGTCCCAGACGGCGAGCGTCGCGTCCTCCTCCGGGCCCCAGCGGCGAGAGCCGCGGCCCGACTTGAGCAGGGCGTTGCGCTGACGCAGCACGCGTTCGTAGTCGGCGGCGGCCTCGCCGAGCGCCGGACGCAGCTGCACCATGAGCTGGTCGAGGAGACGACGGCGGCCGCCCGGCTCCCCCGTCACGAGGCTGAGGTCCTCCGGGGCGAAGACCACGGTGCGCAGGATCCCGAGGCCCTCCTTCGCCCGCACGGGGGCGCCGCGGTTGATGGCCACCCGGTTGGACCGGCCCGGCAGGATCTCCAGCTCGAGGGCGACGGTGCGGGAACCGCGGTGCACGCGCCCGGCCATCCGGGCCCGGTCCCGGCCGAAGCGCACGAGCTGCGCGTCCGAGCTGACCCGGTGGGACTGCTGGGCGCCGAGGTAGCCGATCGCCTCCACGAGGTTGGTCTTGCCCACCCCGTTGGCCCCGAGCAGCACCGTGGACCCCGGCGTCAGCTCCAGGTCGGCCCAGCGGTAGGACCGGAAGTCCGCGACGGTGAGGTGGGACAGGTACACGGGTGCGTCCGGCCCCCTGCGTCAGGCGATGCGCACCGGCATCACGAGGTAGCGGTAGTCGGAGACGACGCCGTCCTCCTGGTTCACGCCGGTGAGCAGGGCGGGCTTGGGCGCGGACGTGAAGGCGAAGCGCACCTGCGGCTGGTCCACCACGGCCAGGCCCTCGGAGAGGTAGGACGGGTTGAACGCCACGGTGATGTCCTCGCCCTCGAGCGTGCACGGCACGGACTCGTTGGCGCTCGCGTCATCGCCGGTGCCGGCGTCCAGGGTGACCTGGCCCTCCGTGAACACCATGCGCAGGGCGGTGTTGCGCTCGGCCACGAGGGCGACGCGGCGGGACGCCTCGACCAGGGCGGCGGTGTCCACCACGGCCTGGATGGGGCTGGACTCGGGGAAGAGCGAGCGGATCTTGGGGTACTCGCCGTCCACGAGCACGGAGGTGGTGCGGCGGCCACCGGAGGCGAAGCCCACGAGGTCGGCGGTCTGACCGAGGAGGATCTCCAGGTCGCCGCCGGAGCCGAGGGACTTGGCGACCTCGGTGAGCGTGCGCGCCTTGATGAGCAGCGACGTCGAGAGGGACGGGTCCGCCGGGGTCCAGCGGATCTCCTTCATGGCCAGCCGGTAGCGGTCCGTGGCCAGGAAGGTCATGGTGTCGCCCTCGATCTCCACCTTCACGGCGGTGAGGATCGGCAGGGTGTCGTCCTTGGAGGCGGCGACGGTGACCTGGGCGACGGCGTGGGCGAACGCGGCGCCGTCCACGGTGCCCGCGGGGGCCGGCAGCTCGGGCAGGGCCGGGTAGTCGCCCACGGGCATCGTGGCCAGGGCGAAGCGGGAGGAGCGGCAGGTGACGAGCACCTTGCCGCCGTCGAGCTCCACCGTGACCTGGGCCTGCGGCAGGGAGCGGACGATGTCGTTCAGCAGGCGGCCGGAGACGAGCACCTGGCCCGCGGTCTCGACGTCGGCCTCGATCTCCAGGCGCGCGGAGGTCTCGTAGTCGAAGCTCGCGATGGACACGACGCCGGCCTCGGCCGTGATCAGCAGGCCCGAGAGCACCGGCACCGGCGGGCGCGGGGACAGGGAGCGTGCGGCCCAGGAGACGGCGTCGGTGAGGATGTCGCGTTCGACGGTGAACTTCACGAGCTGCACTGCCTCTCTGGGGGTGATGACGGGGGTTGCGGGCCCGGGGGGAACGGCGACACGCGGGCCTCAGCATAGGCGGTCCGCGCGGCGGGTGTCAGGTCGCCGACGAATGACAGCGGTGTGATTCCACGGATCTCGGGCGCCCGGGCGCAGCCCGGGCCCTCGAGGCGCTCAGCTCGGTGAGGGGCGGCGGAGATGATGTTGCTTGGCGGGATCTCTCCAGGGGGATCAGAAGGAGTGGTAGCGGGTGTGGATCCTGTGGAGAACGCCGTTCTGCCGCGTCACCATGCGGATTCGGCTGGGGGAACCGTGTGGACGCCCGCTCGTTCGGGGTGTGCATCCGGTGTGGACGAGCCCCGGAGGCCCTCCCCCGCTCTGCACAGGCCCGACCGGAGTTGTCCAGACTCGTCCCCGGATCCACCCCCCAGTTGTCCACATTCCTGTCCACAGGGCACGTCCACACCCGTCGAAATCCGCGAGATCATGCGGTTTTCGGCTGTGGAGATCTGTGGATACGTGTGGACCATCGAATGACACCCGTGTGATTCACCAGCCTGTGCACCGTCGTCGTCCCCAGGGGTGTGGACGCGGCGTGAGCGGCCTGATTCCGCCATCCACAGGGGCGGAGGTTGTCCACAGCACCGGGGGTTCTCCACAGAGTTGTCCACACCGGTGGACAATGTGGAAGAAGGCTCGAGTCCCGGTCGAAGGTTCGAACCGGGACTCGAGGGTGGGACAGCGGGTGGCTCAGGCGCCGCGCTGCTTCCGCTTGATCTCGTTGGTGAGCTCGGTGACCTGGTTGTAGATCGTCCGCCGCTCGGCCATCAGCTCGCGGATCTTGCGGTCCGCGTGGATGACGGTGGTGTGGTCGCGGCCGCCCAGGACCTGGCCGATCTTGGGCAGGGACATCTCGGTCAGCTCGCGCAGCAGGTACATGGCGATCTGCCGCGCCGTCACCAGCGTGCGGGTGCGGGACTTGCTGGTCAGCTCCTCGAGGGTGAGATTGAAGTACTCCCCCGTGGCGTGCAGGATCAGCTCCGGGGTGATCTCGTGCGCCGTCTCGTCCGTGATCAGGTCCTTGAGCACATGCTCGGCCAGCTCGATGTCCACGGTCTGCCGGTTGAGCGAGGCGAACGCGGTCACGCGGATCAGCGCGCCCTCGAGCTCGCGGATGTTCGTGGAGATGCGCGAGGCGATGTACTCCAGCGCCTCCGGCGGGGCCACGAGCCCCTCGGCCTCCGCCTTCTTCCGGAGGATCGCGATGCGCGTCTCGAGGTCCGGCGGCTGGATGTCCGTGATCAGCCCCCACTCGAAGCGGGAGCGCAGCCGGTCCTCGAACCCGGAGAGCTGCTTGGGCGGCAGGTCCGAGGTGATGACCACCTGCTTGTTGTTGTTGTAGAGCGTGTTGAAGGTGTGGAAGAACTCCTCGACCGTCGCCTCCTTGTCCGCCAGGAACTGGATGTCGTCGATCAGCAGGATGTCCACGTTGCGGTAGACCTGCTTGAACGAGGCGCCCTCGTCGTGGCGGATGGAGTTGATGAAGTCGTTGGTGAACTCCTCCGAGTTCACGTACCGCACCCGCAGGCCCGGGTAGAGGCGGCGGGCGTAGTGCCCGATCGCGTGCAGTAGGTGCGTCTTGCCCAGGCCGGACTCGCCGTAGATGAACAGCGGGTTGTACGCCTTCGCCGGCGCCTCGGCCACCGCGTTCGCGGCGGCGTGCGCGAACCGGTTGGACGAGCCAATCACGAACGTCTCGAAGTGGTAGCGGTCGTTGAGGCGGCTGGTCTCCGCGGACGTCGACGGCGGCGCGGGAGTCGGCTTGCCGTTCCCGCTCGGGGCCGCGTTCGCGGCGGGCACGACGTCGGCCGGCGGCTCGATGCGGAAGCCCGGCAGCTCCTCGGCGACGGCGCGGCGGGAGGTGGCGGCGGTCGCGGCCGGGGGCAGCTCGACGTCCGGCGCCGCGGCGTCGGACGGCCCGCCGGCGAGGGAGGAGCGGCGGGCCTCGGAGGAGGGGGTCCGCGGCGGCTGCAGGTTCGCATCGATCGAGATGGCCAGCAGGATCTCCTCGCGGAACTCCTGGGTCAGGGCGTCCGTGAGGGCGTCGGCCACCTGGGTGCCCTGGAGGGTCTCGCGGGTGGTCTCGTTCGGCACGGCCAGCAGGAGCGTGTTGCCGATGAGGCCCTGCGGCTGGGCCAGGTAGACGAAGCCCATGAGGCGGGCGCTGACCCGCGCGTCGTCCTCGAGGGAGCCCACGACGGAGCGCCACGAGCTGAGCACGGCCTGGTCTGCCACCACGGAGGCTTCCTTTCCTGGGACAGACGTCCCCGAGGACGGGGGCGGCTGCGCGAGACGGACGACGGTGCTCGGAGTCTAACGGTTGTCCACAGGGTTGTGCACAGACGGTGGACAACCCCTATCATCCTGTGGACGACCGTCCCGGGCGCCCACGGGCGTCCGGGATCCGCGCGCACCCGTTTGACCCCTGCGTACCCCGGCCACTAGAGTTGTCTGGTCCCCCGGGTGTTGGTTGATCGTGCCCGCCGGGGATTTCATGTCAGAGCCTCACCGGTCCTTCCCCCTGGTCCACCTGCTCAGGTCGACGGTCGAAGGCACACAACACGTCGTGGAGAGATCACAGTGACCAAGCGCACGTTCCAGCCCAACAACCGCCGTCGTGCCCGCAAGCACGGCTTCCGTGCCCGCATGCGCACCCGCGCCGGCCGCGCCATCCTGTCCGCTCGCCGCGGCAAGAACCGCGCCGAGCTGTCCGCCTGAGGACCTCGGTCCAGGGACGGCGCGCCCCGTGCTGCCCCGTGACCGTCGC
Organism: Micrococcus sp. HSID17227; assembly: GCF_003989405.1. Taxonomy (NCBI): domain Bacteria; kingdom Bacillati; phylum Actinomycetota; class Actinomycetes; order Micrococcales; family Micrococcaceae; genus Micrococcus; species Micrococcus sp. HSID17227. The sequence goes on from NZ_RBLN01000145.1 coordinate 5,217, forward strand.
GTCCGCACGCCCGCGGAGTTCCGTCACCTCGGTCGCACCGGCACCCGCGCGGGTCGGCGCACCGTCGTGGTGAGCGTCGCCACGGACCCCGATCAGACCCGGTCCACGTCGCCGAGCGCCCCTCGGCCGCGGGCCGGGTTCGTCGTGTCCAAGGCCGTGGGGAACGCGGTGACCCGCA